>NZ_JBHYJH010000009.1:0-104744 GCF_042740445.1 Streptomyces sp. NPDC059003
GTCACAGGCCGACGAGGCGGCCCTCGCCGAGCTCGGCATCGACGTCGGGGCGATCGTGTCCCGAGTCGAACAGGCGCATGGCGCAGGGGTGTTGGCGCACTCAGGTGCCCCCGACGCGCGACGCGGCAAGCGCCGCCTCCTCGGGCTCACCGGCCACCGCCCGTTCGCCCGCGAGTCCAAACGTGTACTGGAGCAGGCGCTGCGGGTCGCACTGGGGCGGGGCGACCGCAGCATCGGCGACGAACACCTGCTCCTGGCGCTGACGGTCCGGCCCGGCGTCGTACAGGACGTGCTGCGGGCGCAGGGGGTTTCGTACGCGGCGGCGGTGCGGGTGCTCGGGGAGTGAGCTCCCCCTCCGAGCCCCATGTGCGGCCCGGAACCTACCCAGTCCGGCGCGCCAGCCCGCGCTGTCCGGCGCGCATCGCCATCGCGTGGTTGAGGTGGAAGAACGGCCGCGCCAGAGGCATCAAGCGCCGCAGCGAGGCCTTGGTGACGGTGACGTGCTCGGCGAAGGAGGCGGCGCAGCCACCGGGTTCGGCCGGGCTCACGGTCCAGCGGATGCGGCCCGTGATGTCACCGTCGACGGCTGCTTCCAGAACGCGGGCGACCGGGTCCTCGACGACGGGTGTCAGCCGGCATGCCAGCTCGTACGGCAGCAGAGAGCGGATGACGACATGGCACTGCCTCTCGGCGGTGCGTCGCACGGAGCGGATGGCCGGCCACCACAGGGGGTAGGCCTCGATGTCGGCGAGCTTCGCGTACGTGGCGTCCGGCGGCAGGGGCGACCTCCAGGTGCTGGCGAAGCGGATGTCGTGGCGGTTCATGCGCTGCTCCCCGTCGGCCGGGGCACCCGGTGTGCCGGTTGTGTGCGGAGGTGGTTGCGGGTGCGTACGAAGAACGTGGCTGATCCGAGGAGCCACATCGCGGCGAACCAGGCGGGGCCGAGCAGCAGATGGCCGTACGGCGTGTCCGCGGGGGTGAAACCGGCGGTGAAGCCGGTCTGGGTGGGGCCGTACGACGGCAGGAGCTGGAGGCCGTCCTTGTCGGCCTGCCGGTTGCTCACGGGGTTCTGCAGCATGGTGTCGAGGAGGCTGGCCATGATGATGACGAAGAGGCCGGCCAACTCGCTGTGCAGGAACGTGCCGAGCAGGATGCCGATGCCGCCGTAGCTGAGGGCGGCGGTGAACAGGCCGAGCGCGAGGAGCCCGGGCTGTACCGGGTCCCAGTACCAGCACACGATGGCCGTGGCGTACGCCGCGATGAGCGCCGACGTCGCGGTCATGGCGATGACCTTGCTCAGGAGCAGACAGCTGCGCGGATACCCGGCGAGCGCCAGCCTGCGGTCGAAGGCGAGCGCCTTGAACGTCGTCATGAACATCATGAACCCGACGATGAGCGTCACCGTGTTGAGGGCGCCGGAGACCATCGTCAGATGATTGCTGTCGACGGTCACCGTGCGGCCGGTCGCCCGCAGCAGGAAGCGCACGCGCTCGGGGGTGACGAACCAGTGCTCCAGCGTGAGCCACAGGGGGATGTAGACCACCACGAGCACCAGGGCCAGGCGGTTGCGCGCGTGTTCCACCAGAGCGAAGGCGGCGCCCGTGCGGAAGGTCTCCCAGGCCCGGCTCACCGCGCCGCTCCGGGGGTGGGGACCGGCTGCCCCTCCGCGTCCCACGGTGTCGCGACGCCGTCCCGCAACCGGTGGACGACGTCGAGCCGTTGGGCGTCCCAGGCCAGATGCGACACGACGAGCACGCACCGGCCCCGGTCGCGCAGCCGGGTGGCGACGTCCCAGAACCGCAGGTACGTCTCCCAGTCGAAGCCCTGGTACGGCTCGTCGAGGAGCAGGACGTCGGGGTCGTGCAGGAGCGCGAGCGCCAGGTTGAGCTTCTGCCGGGTGCCGCCGCTGAGCGTGGCCACCCGCGTGTGCCGGTACTCGGCGAAGTGCAGCTCTTCGAGCAGCTCCTCCGTGCGGCCGGTGCCGTCCAGGCGGTAGGCGGTGCGGAACCAGCGCAGATGCTGGTCGACGGTGAGCGCGTCGTTGAGCACCGTCTCCTGCGGGCAGTACCCGAGCGCACCACGGAGCTCGACCTCTCCCGCGTCGGCCGCCATCTGCCCGCACAGGATGCGCAGCAGGGTGCTCTTGCCGGAGCCGTTCTCGCCCACGACCCCCGCCAGGGTGCCCGGTGCGAGGCTGAACGAGACGCCCTTCAGGACGCGGCGCGAGCGGTAGGCCTTGTGTACGTCGTGCACGCGCAGCGCGTACGGTCCGGGGGACACGGGGACGATTCCTCCTGCACGGTTTCCTGAGTGGGACGTCGGCACGTGAGCCGTCGGCATGTGGCGGAAGCCGTCGGCATGCGGCGGAACGTCAGCGTCTGCGGCGGGCCAGGCTCTCGATGAGGGCTCCCCACTGCCGCCGCGCCTCGCAAGGCAGCTCCGCCTGATCCAGGGCGGCGACCGCCGACGCCACGTGGTGGGCGGCCGCCTCCTCGGCGCGCTGTCGGCTGTGCGTGGCCTGCAGCAGGCGCATGACCCGGGGGACGTCCGCCGGGTCCAGCGGCGCCGAGTCGAGCAGCACCGCGACGCGCCGCCCGTCGGCGCTGTCCGCGGTGGCGGCAAGGACCAGGGGAAGGGTCTTCTTCCCGCGGGTCAGGTCCGCGCCGACGGGCTTCCCGGTGACCGAGCTGTCTCCCCACAGGCCGAGCACGTCGTCGAGGATCTGGAACGCCACGCCGAGATCACTGCCCGCCCCGCGCAGCGCGCGCACCACGGACGGCGGCGCCTGGGCGAGGACGGCACCGAGGGCGGCCGCGCAGCCGAACAGCGCCCCCGTCTTGCCGCGTGCCATGCTCACGTACCGGCTCGTGGAGATGTCGCGTGGCGACTGCCCTTCGAGGGCGAGGTCCTCCGCCTGCCCCGCCACCATCTGCTCCACGGCGTCGATGAGTTCGTCCGTGGCGGCGCGGGCCCCGGGAGCGTCCGCGCGGACGATCGCGGCGACGGCCTGCACGACGAGGGAGTCCCCGGCGAGCACGGCGGCGCCGGTCCCGAACCGGGCCCACGCGGCAGGCCTGCCACGCCGCTCGACGTCGCCGTCCATGACGTCGTCGTGGAGCAGGGACAGCTGGTGCACCAGCTCCACCGCGGCACCGGACACGGCCGCGAACCGCTCCGGCGCGCCGACGGAACGTACCGAAAGGAGCGCGAGCGCCGCCCGGACCCGCTTGCCCGCCCGCACCAGCGACGCGGGGGAGTCCTCGGTGTCCCAGCCCAGGTGGTAGCGGCACACCAGGGCCATGGACGGGTGCAGCCGGCCGACGACCTCGTGCAGCACGGGATCCACGAGGGCGGACCCCCGGCTCAGGAGCTCCTGGCTCTCGGCGCTCCGGCCGAGGAACTCATGGCCGTGGAGATCGCTGCCGTGGAGCCCGTCGTCGTGGAGATCGTCGCCGTGGAGCCCGTTGCCGTGGAGCGGAGTCTGTGTCATCGCTGCCTCGTCCCGCCCCGTCGTCCTCAGCCGCCGTCTGCGCCCCCACCGCCCGCATAACGACTCCGGCGATCAGGGGTTATGCGTGCGGTCCGTGGCGCTCAGGCGTCCTGCGGGTACCAGCGCAGTTCCACGGTGTTGCCGTCCGGGTCCTGCACGTAGAGGGAGAGCGCGGTGCCCCGGGCGCCGAAGCGTTCGCCGGGACCGTCGAGCACGGTGAAGATGCCGGAGTCGATGACCTCCTGCCAGTCGAGCGGCTCCACCACCAGACAGATGTGGTCGACGTTGGTGCCCTGCGCCTGTCCGTCGGGCGCTGTGATGAGGTCGATGATGGTGGTGGGGCTCACCCGCACGGACGGGAAGGGGACCTTGCCGGCCCGCCACTCGTCGACCCGCACCGGTTCGAGGCCCAGCGGGCCGGTGTAGAAGGCGAGGGAGCGCTCGATGTCGGCGACGTTGAGGACGAGGTGGTCGAAGGCGATCACGCGCATGGGTTTCTCCACGGGGTCGGGGCGCCGGGGCGCCGGTGGTGGCCGGACGGGGCCGGTGGTCGCGGACCGGTGCGGTCCGGGTCGACGGCCGGTCGCGAACTGCTCTCGTCCGGCGTTGGCTTCAGCATCGCCGAACAGACATCCATCGGTCCAACACATGCTTGTCATCGGTATCCATCGCGATCCACGATGAATCAATGGACCTCCAACAGATGCGCTACGTCCTCGCGGTGGCGCGGACCGCGAGCTTCACCCGCGCCGCCGAGCAGTGCCACGTCGTCCAGTCCGCGCTCAGCCACCAAGTGGCCAAGCTGGAGAAGGAACTGGGCGCCCGTCTCTTCGAGCGGACCAGCCGCCGGGTGCGCCTCACCGCTGCAGGCGAGGCGTTCCTGCCCGCCGCCCGCCAGGCCCTGGAAGCGGCGGAGCGGGCCCGTGCGGAGGTGGCGGCGGCCACCGGCGCGATACGGGGCACGCTGACCGTGGGAGCGATCACCACCGTGACGGCCGTGGACCTCCCGGCGGTGCTGCGGGACTACCGGCTGCGCTGTCCCCAGGTGCAGATCAGTCTGCGGGCCGGAGCCAGCGAACGGCTCGTCGAGCACGTGCGTGAGGGCCTGCTGGACGCGGCATTCCTCGGCGTGCCGCCCGGGTTCCGGCCCCAGGGCGTCCACGACCGGGAACTCGCGCGCGGACAGCACGTCGCCGTGGTCGCCCCGGACCACCCCCTGGCCACGCGGCCCGAGGCGGACCTCCGGCGCCTTGCCGATGAGGCGTTCGTGGACTTCGCCGAGGGCAGCGCGGCCCGCGCCCAGTCGGACCAGGCGTTCGCGGCGGCGGGACTGCACCGGGAGGTCGCCTTCGAGGTGTCCGGGGTCGAGCTGATGGCCCCCATGGTCCGCCACGGCCTGGGAATCGCCCTGCTGCCCGCCGCGTACGCCGCCGAGCTCCACGGCCTGCGGAGCGTGCCGGTCACCGACGGGCCGGTACGGGTGGAGCACCTGGTCTGGAGCCGGTTTCCCCCGTCGCCCGCGGCCGCTGCCTTCCTCGCACTGCTGGACATCGAGGCGCAGCCGTCGGCTGAATGACCGTGCGGCGCCGACCGTGGCTCGCGATCGCACACAGGGAGCGGAAATGAAGTCAGTCAGTGAGGTCGACCTCTTGGCCGACCAGGCACATGCCGGGCAGGTCGACAAGATCGGCACGCCCTACATCGAGCACGTCCGCGCCGTGGCCGCGGGGCTCGCCCCGTTCGGGGACGAGCTGGTCGAGGCGGGCTTGCTCCACGACATCCTGGAAGACACCGACTGGACCGCGGACAGGCTGCGCGGGACCGGGATTCCGGCCCGGGTCGTCGAGATCGTCGAAGCGGTGACCAACGTGCCCGGCATGTCGTACGCGGAGAAGATCGCCCGCATCGCCGCCGACCCCCGGGCGACCCTCGTGAAGATCGCCGACAACGCGCACAACTCCCACCCGGACCGGACCGCCCAACTGCCGCCGGACCAGAGGGAGCGCCTCGTCGCGAAGTACCGTTCCGCGAGAGCCCGACTGTGGCCGGCCGCGCGCCGGGAGGACATCGAGGCGATCGTCCGCATCGTCAATCCGTCGCTGCTCGCGGAGCTGAGTGTTCACTCGGCGGGTTCGGCGGCGAACTCGGCGTAGACGCGCGGCCGTCGGCGGCGCAGCCACCAGGCGAGCGGGAAGCCCGCGGCGAAGACGGCCGGTGCGGTCAGGACGAGCACCGTGTTCACGGCCGCCGACGCGCCGGTGAACAGCTCGATGTGGTCCACGACCAGGACGATCGCCGTGGCGAGCAGGGCGGTCGCGGCGAGGGGAGCGACCACCGTACGCAGGAGCCCTTCCCGGTGGCTGACCCGACGGAAGTAGCAGGGCACGGCGAGCGAAGCGAGCAGCTGGAGCAGCAACAGGCCGATCAACCCAGGGGTGTTGACCCAGAGAAGGAGCTGCCGGTACGGGTCGGCGCCGACCGCCCAGAAGGTGAGGACGACGGCGGCGCTGAGGGCGGTCTGGGCGATGCCCGCGACGTACGGGGAGCGGTGGCGCGGATGGACGCTGCCGAGGCGGCCGGGCAGGACGCCCTCCTCGGAGAGGACGAGGACGTAACGGTTGATGGCGTTGTGGAAGGCCAGGAGGGTGGCGATGCCGCTCGTGACGATGAAGACGTGCATCAGATCGGCCGCCCAGCCACCCACGTACACGGTTGTCGCGGTGAAGAACAGGCCGTCAGGGTCCTTGGCGGCGGCCTGTACGACCTCGTCGTTGCCGAAGGCCTGGATGGCGATCCAGACGGTGAAGGCGTAGAAGAGGCCGAGGAAGCCGACGGCGAGATAGGTGGCGCGCGGGACGGTGCGCTCGGGGGTGCGGGCCTCGCGGCGGTAGATGACGGTCGACTCGAAGCCGGTGAACGCGGCGAAGGCGAAGGCGAGTACGGCCGCCGTGCCCGGGACGAAGACGTGGTCGGGCTGGAGGAAGGCGGCGGACAGGCCGTGCGCGCCGCCGTCGACGAGGACGCCGACCGCGAGGAGAGCGAGGATCCCGGTCTCGGCGAGGAGCAGGACGCCGAGGACCTTGGCGCCGAACTCGATGGAGCGGTAGCCGCCGTACCCGATGAGCAGCACGCCGGCCAGTGAGATCGGCAGCCAGGGCACGTCCGCGCCGAGGAGGGCGTGGACGGTGTCCTGGGTGGTGGTGGCGAGGAGGCCGTAGACGCCGATCTGGAGGCCGTTGTAACCGACGAGCGCGAGCAGAGCGGCGCCGATGCCGACCGGGCGGCCCAGACCGCGGGTGACGAAGGCGTAGAAGGCGCCGCCGCTGCGGACGTGCCGGCTCATGGTGGTGAACCCGACGGCGAAGACGGCCAGGGTCAGACCGGCCAGGAGATAGCCCACCGGGGCACCGATGCCGCCGAGCAGGATCGCCAGCGGGGCGACCCCGGCCATCACGGTCAGGGGCGCGGCGGCGGAGACGACGAAGAAGGAGATGTCGGCGGTCCCGAGGGAGCCGGACCGCAGGCCCGCCGTGGCGGACGGCTCCCCCTTCTTCGGGGGCTCGTTGGTGGCCACGGACATGGGGGAGCCCTTCGAGCGGCGGGGGACAGGAGCGGGACGGCGCCGCCGCCGACGAGTCAGCGGCTTTCGGGTGGGCAACTGGCAGAAGAACAGGGCGACTTCAGCGTCCCACAGATCGTCCGGCGACCCTGCGCACTCACTGGATTGACCTCACGTACTGCGGCATCGGCACCTGTCGGCCGCTGCCTCCAGCCCCAGTGCCAGTAGCCGTGCTGGACCGCCGTAACGATGCCCTCGACTGGCCAGTCAAGGTGCTCACGCAGTGCCGCAGGGTCGCCGTGACGCCAGTCAGGCCACGGACTCTCCAAGTGTCCCCCGCCCGGCCTGGCCTACGTCCACGTCCTGACCACTGCCGCCGCCGACGTCCTCGTCACGCCGCACTGAAAGGTTCACTTCTCCTCGGGGCGCCGTACGGGCAGTGAGCCCACCGGGCAGTCCGCGACGCCCACCGTGTCGCGGGTGATCGCCTCGGCGTTCTCCGCGGCCTTGGCGGGGTCGGTGACCCAGAGCCGGTAGAAGTCGAACGGGCAGTCCGCCACGCCCCGTTCGCCCTCTCCCGCGGCGTGCACGCCGGAGTAGCCGCGGTGCAGCAGCTTGAACAGGTGGTTCTGCGACTGGTCGCGGGCACGCGCGTCGCGGATGGCGGACACCGACAGCTGGGCGTACTGCACCCCGTACTCCTCCTCGCCGGTCTCGCCCAGCGTCCGCCCGTCGAAGCCGATGAGCGCGGAGTGCCCGAAGAAGGAGTACACGCCGTCGAATCCCGTGGCGTTGGCGACCGCGACGTAACAGTTGTTCGCCCAGGCCATCGCCTTGGCCATGAGCACCTGCTGGTCCTTGGCCGGATACATGTAGCCCTGGCAGCGCACGATCAGCTCGGCGCCCTTCATCGCGCAGTCGCGCCAGATCTCGGGGTAGTTGCCGTCGTCGCAGACGATCAGCGAGATCTTCATGCCCTTGGGGCCCTCGGTCACACGGGTGACGTCTCCCGGGTACCAGCCCTCGATCGGGCACCACGGGAAGATCTTCCGGTACTTCTGCGCGATCCGGCCCTGGTCGTCGATGAGCACCAGGGTGTTGTACGGGGGTTTGTGGGGGTGGTCCTCGTGCCGCTCGCCGGTCAGGGAGAAGACTCCCCAGACCCCTGCCTCGCGGCAGGCGGCGGCGAAGACGTCGGTCTCCTCGCCCGGTACGCGGGACGCGGTGTCCAGCATCTCGCCCGGGTCGTACATGACGCCGTGGGTGGAGTACTCGGGGAAGACGATGAGGTCCAGGCCGGGCAGGCCGGTCTTGACGCCCGTCACCATCTCGGCGATCTTCCGGGCGTTGTCCAGCACCTCGGTCCTGGTGTGCAGGCGGGGCATCTTGTAGTTCACCACTGCGACTCCGACAGTGTCCGGGCCGGAGGCGATGTCGCCATGGCGCATCGTGGGATCCTTCCGTCGCGTTGCCCTGCGGGGTGTTCAGCCCAGAGAACCGCCCGCGCGGGCGGCTTGACAAGCGCGACTGTCGGGTTCGCGTCAGCGGGAGGGCTCGATGCCCCAGGCGGCGGCCCGCGCGGCGGCGGCCGCGCGGTTGGGGAGGTCGAGCTTCGCGAGGATGTGCTCGATGTGGGTGCCCACGGTGCGCGGCGTGATGTACAGCCGCTCGGCGATCTCCCGGTTGGTGCGGCCGGTGGTCAGCTCGGCAAGGACCTGGAGCTCCCGTGGCGAGAGTCCGCCGGGCCGCTGTTTGTCCGCAGTGGGGGAGGGCTCCTCGGGCGGCGGGGACGCGCGGTGGGCGACGGCCGCCGCGAGGGCCTCGGTGAGCAGGGTGACCACGGCGCGCGCCGGGTCGGGCGCGCGCCGCGGCCGACGGGTGCTGACGTTCAGCATGCCGACGTACTGGCCGTCGGCGGCGAACAGGCACTGGGCCACGCCGTCCTCGATGCCGAGGGGAGACAGCACGTCCTGGAAGCCCGGGGACGACGCCAGGAGCGGCCCGGGGACGTCCCTGAGCCAGAGGCCGCCCCGGGCCGGACTGCGGAGCACGGGGAACACCGGGTCCTGGTGGAGGCGGGTCTCGATGTACGCCGTGGCGTCGTCCGGGTAGCTTCCGGCCAGGGTGATGTGCCGCCGGCGCAGCGGATCCCAGCGGGTCAGGGAGGCGTGGTCGTACTCCATCACCTCTGAGAGCGCCGCCAGGACCGTCTCGAGACCGGCCGTACCGCTGGTGGCGTTCCTGGCGGCCGCACGGACGTGGACGGCCGCGTCCAGAATGTCCGCCGTGCTCCGCTGCGCTGTCATCCCCCAAGGATGATCATGCGACCGGAATACGTCAATCGCGCAGGGTGTCGTGCACGACCTGCCCGTCCACGACGGTCAGGACGACGGGCATCCGCGGGATGTCATGGGGATCGGCCGTGAGCAGATCCCCGTCGAGAACACACAGGTCGGCGACCTTGCCCGGCTCCAGGGAGCCCTTCCAGTCGTCGGCGAAGTCCTGCCACGCCGCCTCGATCGTGTACGTACGGATGGCCTCGGCCAGGCCGATGCGCTGCTCGGGACCGCTGACGCGGCCGGCGGCCTTGGACTCGCGCAGGACCATGGTGGCCACGCCCTGGCGCCAGTCGGGGTGGGTGACGGGGGCGTCGGACCCGCTCGCCACCCGCACGCCCGCGTCGATGGCATCGCGGTAGGGCCACGCGTACGCGGCCCGTTCGGCGCCGACGAAGTCCTCCTCCATGTCGGCGACGGTCCACTTGATGGTCGGGTTCATGTTGGCGCCGAAGCCGTGCGCGGCCAGGACCTTCATGCTGTGCGCGGTGAGAAGGTCGCCGTGGATGATGTAGTGGCGGGCGTCGGGCCGCGGGTGCTCGGCGACGGCCGCGGCGAAGGCGTCCGCGACGGTGTCGCACGCCCGGTCGCCGGTGACGTGGACGCCCACCTGGTACCCGGCGACGTGGGCGTGCCGGATGATGGCGTCGATCTCGGCGATCCGCTCGGCGTCGGTCTCGCCGCCGACGCACAGGGAGCCGCAGCCCCCGCCGACGTACGGCTCGTGCATCCAGGACGTCTTGTTGGGGACGATTCCGTCGGCGAAGACCTTGACCCCGAGGATCGCGAGGCGGCGCGGATCGGCGTCGTCCGGCGTGCCGAGCGCGGTGAGGGTGCGGGCGAACTCCTCGGCGGTGCTGGCCATGCCGGTGGGCAGGAGCAGGACGCCGACGCGCGCGGTCAGCTCGCCGTCGGCGAGCAGCTGGCGGTAGACGTCCAGGGTCCCCGCGCCGAGCGCGCCGCGCATGATGCCGTCGCCGCCGGGGCCGAGGCCGGGCTCGGTGTAGCTGGTGATGCCGAGCTGGGCGAGGGCCCCGAGGGCCGACTTGACCGCGTCGATGCGCTCCTGGCGGCTGAGCGGCGGCAGGGCGTTCTGGATGAGGGCCTGGGCGCCCTCGTGGAGCAGCCCGGTCGGCTCCCCGGCCTCGTCCGCGACGATGGCGCCGCCGGGCGGGGCGACGGTGTCCCGGTCGATCCCGATGAGCTCGAGCGCCTTGGAGTTGACCCAGGTGGCGTGCCCGGAGAACGAGTACAGGACGACGGGGTGGTCCGGGCTGACGGCGTCGAGGTCGTGCCGCGAGGGCTGGCGCGAGAGGTCGGCGACGCACTCGTCGAGGTAGCCGGGGTCCCAGCCGTGCCCGGTGATCCACTGCCCGTCCGGGACCCGCCCGACGGCCTCCCGCACCGCCTCGGCCACGTCGGTGAGAGAGGAGACGGCGGGGTGGCCGAGGTCGAGGGAGAGCGGCGGCGTCGCCATGCCGAACGCGCAGCCGTGCAGGTGGGAGTCGTTGATCCCGGGCAGCAGGGTCGCCCCGCGCAGGTCGACGACGCGGGTGTCGGGTCCGATGAGCGGCGCGACGTCGTCCCGCCCGCCGACGGCACTGATGATCCCGCCGGTCACCGCGAGCGCCGAGGCGACGGAGAACTCCGCGTCCACCGTGACGACCTGCCCACCCACAAACACCAGATCCGCATACGTGCCCACAGAAGGTCCTTTCACAGAGCGGGCGCACCACAGCCACCCGCAAACGATCTCCTGAGGACTATGACCGCGCCCCCGCGCTCCGCACATCGGTCATCTCACCGATGCGCGCACCCGTGCGGCGGCAGGCCGCCGGGCGGGCGCGGTCATCGACCTCGGCCCGGGCGACCGGGCCGAGTCTCTTCCTGCGGCCAAGGGGACTCAGCCGTTGACGTGGGTGGCCCAGACGTTGTAGCGGCCCATGGTCGCCGCGGCGCCCTCGGGCGGCAGGTCGAGCTGGTCCCCGTCGGCGGCCAGGTGGCCCCAGTCGTCCTTGCCTTGGTTGTTGTGCCACGACGAGGTCTTGCGGTCGAACGCCCACGCGCTCAGCGGCTGCCAGTACTCGTCCCGGAACTGCAGGCGCCTGCCGGTCCAGTTCTCACCGTCGTACAGACACAGCCAGCCGCTGGGGCAGTTGGGCGACGCGGCCGAGCCGGGCGGCGGCACGGCGCCGACCGAGGCGTCGGCGGCCGCGTAACTGTCGAAGCAGTCCAGGCGCGGGCCGGTGTGGACGACACAGGCCTGGGCCGAGGAAAGGGGCGGCGTCGCGGCCGCCGGGGTGGTCAGAGCCGTGGCGACTGCCGCCGCGGCCAGGGGGAGAGCTGCGATCTGGGATCGACTGAGCATCGTTCCTTCTGCCTTTCGTCACTTCGAGGGGTTCGAGGGGCCGCACTTCGGTGCGCCTTCCGGACGCCAGCACATGGCCTCGAATCCGCCGATCGGCGAGTCCGGGCCTCCGACGAGGACGGACGCCTTCACCAGGAGCCAGTCCATCCGCGTGAACAGCCCCTGTTTCCCGGCCGTGCACTTGCCCGCGTGCGCCACGCCGGACTGCAGGATGCCGACGGCCTTGTCACCGGCCGGGTCGTAGAGCGGCGCCCCGCTGTCGCCGGGCACATTGCAGATGTCGGTGTTGACGCTCCAGGGGTTGTTGCCCCTGACGGTTCCGCAGCGCGTCCCGGGGAACCAGTCCTTGTTGTCCTTGACCGCGAACTCGGTGGCCGCGGACGTGGCGCAGACGACCATGCCGTTCCTGATGTCGGACTGGATGCCCGAGACGGTGTGCGGAGCGCTGCCGCTGCGGCACGGCTGGGGCGAGTCGCTACGACACCAGGCGGTGAACAGGGCCTGGTCTTTGGCGTCGTAGTCGTCGATCCAGTACTTCTGGGCGTTCGCGTTCTCGTACGGCATGATCGCCCAGTCGTAGAACTGCTCCAGGTCGTAGTGGAGCAGGTCGGGATCCTCGACGCTCACGGCCATGCCCATGTGGAAGGTGTGGTCGAGGCCGGTGTGCGTCTCGGGTTTGCCGAGGCAGTGTCCGGCCGTCAGCACGTAGGGCCTGCGGTTCTTGATGCCCCGTATGTTGAAGCCCGCCGTGCACACGCCGTAGCTCTGGAAACTGCCGTCCTGTTTGTGCCGGGGTACCTCCAGGCGCAGGCCCGCACGCATGGGCGGGGAGCACATCAGCACGTAGCACGGCCCGGGCCGGGCCGCCGCCGGTCGGCCGCCCGCGAGCGGGACGCCCGGCCGGGGGAGTCGCTCGACCCTGGCGCGCGCTCCTTCGGCCGCCAAGGCGCGCCGGGCCGCGGGCCGGGCGAGGGCGGCGGTGGCGGCGGACGTGCCGTCGCGGTACAGGACGACCTTGTTGGCCTGTTCGTCGACCGTCAGGGAGAGCGGGTCCGCGGGGCCCGTCGGCAGGTGCCGCGACAGGCGCCGCTGAGCCGCCTCCAGGTCGTGCAGTGACCAGCGGGCCTGCCGAGGACGGAAGTTGGTCCGGCCCGCCAGGCCGCGCACCGCCTGTTGGAGGCGCTCGGGCCGGGTGGTGGACACGACCACGTCGCCGTGCTTCTGGTCCAACCACAGACCGGCGTACTCGCCGGGCAGCCGATGGCGCAGCGTGCGGTCGAGCGCGGGGAGATCGCGCTGGAGTTCCAGGCGCCGTGCGGCTTCCTCGCGGTCGACGCCGAAGCGCTCGGTCACATAGCCGACGGCGGCGGCCGCCCGGGCTGTCCGCAGCCGTTGGCTGCTCCTGTCCGGGCCGTCGTCCGTACCGGAGGACATCGCGGCGGCACCAGCGGCGAGCAGGCATCCGCTCACGCCCAGAGCGATACCGACGCGGCTCGTGTGACGCAGGGGCATACGCATGTGAGTCACCTCCTCCACGTCACTTGTCCATGTCCGGCAGGGTGCCGGAGATCTTGGTGCACTGCGTGGCCTCCGGCGTGCACTGGAGCACCGACACGATCGGGCCGTGGTCATGAGAGTCGACCTGGTGGCCGACGAGCAGGCCGACGCGGACGACGCGGATGTCCGCGTTGCCGGGCGCGACGATCTCTTCGGTACCGCTCCACTTGCCGGGCGTCGTCCCGCCCGGACTGTCGTACACGCACGTGTCCGTGGTCTGCGGGGTGACCCGACGGTCGTTCAGGGGCGTACCGGACGCGTCGAACGTGACGAAGTACAGCTGGGCGCAGGGCCAGAAGCCGGCCCTGCTGTTGATCAGTTCGTAGCGGATGCCCACCTTCCCCGCATCCCAGGTGATGGTGCCGTCCGCCTGCCCGCCGCGCCCGTTGGTGAAGTAGCGGGAGATGGGGGCTTCGGGGCCGGCTTCCCGCGCCGGCCCCGCGCTCGACTGGGTCGTGCAGAGGCCCAGAACGCACACCAGGGCCGCCCCCAGGGCGCCCAGGGACCGTAATCGTGCTGCCATCGGCTCCTCCCTCTCGCGTCTCTGCAGGTTCGCGCAGCAGCTCGCACACATGCCGCCACGCGCTTTCCAGAGTCCTCAGGGAGCAGCTGGACGGTCAGCCCGATTCCGGTCACGCCCACGCTGCGGGCGCGTCGCAGGTTGGCCCGATCCCCGCGCAGCCTTCCCTACGGCCCTGGAGGCGGCGGGGACGCGCGGGTGATCGATGACGGCTGTGCTTTCCCGGGAGGGCCGGTGGGGGGTGGCACGGTGGCTCACATCCTGCGGTGCGCGTGCAGCAGGTACTCCTCGCGGTGCAGGGGGTTGTGGTCCGTGCGGGGGCGTGTGCGTGGGGTGGTGGCCGGGCGGTGGTGGTCGAAGGCCGTCTCCAGGACGCCTTCGCCGCCGGTGAGTTCGGGGAGGTCCCGTTCGAGGCCGTGGACCTGGTCGGCGGGGAGATGGCCTTCGATGACGTAGGTGTCGCCGCGTGCTTCCGGTGGGTCGGGGAGCGCGTTGCGTCGGGCCAGGGCGAGGGACACCGGGGCGTACGCGTCCTGGGGGAGCTCCAGGCGGAAGCGGTGCATCGGCTCGAGGACGACCGTTCCGGCGCGGCGCAGCGCCGTCATCAGGACCAGCGGGGTCAGGCCGCGGAACTCACCGGCGGTGCTGCGGATGCTGCAGAAGCCCGAGTGGGTCATGGTCACCGTGCAGTCGGGCACCTGCCAGCCGTACAGGCCCTGCCGCAGCGTGCCATGGACCGTCTCCTCGACGGCCCGCATATAACTCGGCGGGAGCGAGCCGAGCTCGACCTCCAGGCGGAAGACGACTCCGCTGCCGACAGGACCCGGCTCCACGCGCAACCCGACCGTGCCGAAGAAGGGGTTCCCGTCGAGGTCGAGGATCTCGTGGGCGGCGCCGGTCCCGGTGACGCGTTCGACGCAGATCGGGGTGGTCTCCCGGAACGCGACCGCGAGCCCGTACTCCTCGGCGAGGGTGGTCGCGAGGACCTCCTTCTGCACTTCACCGTAGAGGGAGACGGACAGGTCCCGGCCGTCCGGGTCCTGGCGGAGCCCGATCAGTGGGTCCTGCTCGGCGAGCTGGGTGAGGGCGAGGTGCAGGGCGCCCTGATCGGCCGGGGCGGCGGGCACCACGACGGTCTCCAGGGACGGCGGCGCGAAGACGTGGTCGTACGGGCGGTCGTCCGGCTGCCGGCCGATCACGTCGCCGATGCGGACGGCGGCGGGACCGCGCAGCTTCGCGATCTGACCGGCCCGCGCCACCGTACGGCGCTCGAGCCCACCCCGGTCGAAGACGGCCAGGTCGGTGACCTTGGCCGGTACGCCCGCGACCGGGACGCGTTCGCGGGCCCTGAGCTCGCCGGAGAACAGCCGGGCGTACGCGATCTTCTGCCCGCCCTCGTCGCGCTCCACCTTGAACACGCGTGCCGACAGCGGCCCGTCGGCATCGCCGTACTCGGCGGGCAGCAACTCCCTGATGCCGTCGAGGAGGCCGGCGATGCCCGTGCCGGTGATCGCCGAGCCGACGTACGTCGGATGCACCCGTCCGCTCCTGGTCTGCGCGGCGAGCGCGGCACGCAGCCGCTCGTAGGTGACGGAGCGCGCGTCGGCCGCGTACGCGCCGAGCAGGGCGTCGTCGTGGAGGGTGAGCGCATCCAGCAGGTTCCGCGTGAAGGCGGTGTCCTCCTGGGCGAAGGCCGCGGCCCTGGCCGCACTCGTGCCGAGGCCGCCGGTGACCCGCCCCATGGGAATCACGGGCGCGTCCAGCCTGCGCTCGATCTCGCGCAGGACACGCCCGTCGTCGGCCCCGCGCCGGTCGACCTTGTTGACGAACAGCAGCGTGGGGATGCCGAGCCGCTTCAGCGTCCGCATCAGCACGCGGGTCTGCGGCTGCACGCCCTCCACGGCGGAGACGACGAGCACGGCGCCGTCCAGGACGCCGAGGACGCGTTCCACCTCGGCGATGAAATCCGGGTGCCCCGGAGTGTCGATGAGATTGACGGAGACGGCCGAGCTGCCGCTGCCCAGCACAAAGCCGGCCACCGCGGACTTGATCGTGATGCCGCGGCGGCGTTCCAACGCCAGGCTGTCGGTTCGCGTACTGCCCGCGTCGACGCTGCCGATCTCGTCGATGACCCCGGCCGCGTAGAGCAGCCGCTCGGTCAGGCTCGTCTTACCGGCGTCGACGTGGGCCAGGATCCCCAGGTTGAGCGTGCGTGACGTAGTGCGCACTGAGTGTCATGTCCTTCAGGTTGATGAGCGTTCCTTTCGTGTGGGACATGAACTTTCGGCGCATCAGCGGGCTCCTCCGTCGCGTGGATCGTCTCGACCACATAGATCGTCTCGACGCAGCCTCGCACAGCGCACACGAGGGTGGCGAGGGGTTTTCGGCACGGCATCATCGAGGGGTGTTCGAGTTGCTGCCGGGGACCGGCCTCACCCTGCCGCGCCACGCGGGTGTCCTGCGCTTCGGGATGTCGGAGCGGGAGGCCCAGTGGGCCGTCGCGACGCTGGCGGATGTGCGCGGGACCTGGGTCTGCCGGGCGGGTTGGGCCTTCACGGCCTGCTACGAGGGTCTGGAACTGCTGGCTTACGGTGACTGCGTGGACCTCGGCGTGAGTGGTTTCACGGCCGTCCACCTCCACCGGCGCGGGCCCCGCCTGACCGAACCGTCCGCCGTACCGGTGGTTCTCCAGGACATCGACCTGTTCGGATACCCGGCGAACGAGGTGCTCGCCGCCGTGGAACCGAACCTGCACCCCACGGTGAGGCTGACGCCGCCGCCTTCTCCGGCCGATCACTTGTCGGCGGTGTCGCTCTCGGCCGGGTAGGAGCCGCCTTCCCCCGACCGACGAGGCTGAGCCGGCGTCACATGCGGTGCCCGCAGTGAGGCAGGCATGAGTACCCGTACTCGGCTGCCCGAGGACGGAGTGGACCTGCCTGGGCCTCG
The DNA here is from genome assembly GCF_042740445.1 of Streptomyces sp. NPDC059003. Lineage (NCBI taxonomy): Bacteria > Bacillati > Actinomycetota > Actinomycetes > Kitasatosporales > Streptomycetaceae > Streptomyces > Streptomyces sp. NPDC059003. The sequence continues at coordinate 16,777 of NZ_JBHYJH010000009.1, forward strand.
CCTCACGATTCGAGGGGCTGTGTCGTCGTACTGCATGAGAACGCAATCACAAGCCCACGAACAGCCCCGATACCGGGCACAGCAGCCCGTGCGGTGGCAGACACCCCATGCCGGTCCAGGAGGTAACCATGAAGATCGTCGTGGCAGGCGCCGGATACGCCGGGACCCTGGCGGCGAACCGGCTGGCGAAGAAGGTGCCGGAGGCGGAGATCACCGTGGTCAATCCGCGGCCGGACTTCGTCGAACGGGTGCGGTTGCACCAGCGGATCGCTGGTAGTGGCGGGGCAGCTACCCCTCTCGCGGAGATGCTGCGTGCCGGGATCGGGTCGCGCCTTGCGGCCGTGGGGAAGATCGGCGACGGCAGCGTGACCCTGGACACGGGGGAGTCCACGGACTTCGACTACTTGGTCCTGGCCGTGGGGAGCACGGTCTCGCCTCTGCCGGGCACGGTCCCGGTGGGAACGTGGGAGGGCGCGGAGAGCGCCCGTACGAGACTGGCGAGCCTTCCGCAGGGCGCCAGCGTGACGGTCATCGGTACGGGAGCGACCGGCATCGAGACCGCCGCCGAAGTCGCCGAAGCGCGTCCCGACTTGTGCGTGCGGCTGGTGGGCAGCCGACTCGCGGCCACCTTCTCCGACGGCGCTCGTCGTCGGGTGCGCGCCGGTCTGGAGCGGTTGAAGGTGTCGGTCCTTGAGGACACCGTGACGCAAGTGCTGGGCGGTGCGGGGGAGAAGGGCGCCGACGAGGTGCGCCTGCGGTCGAACGCGGACGGAGCATTGAGCTCCGATCTGACCCTGTGGGCCATCCTCGGCAGCATTCCCGACCTCGCCGGGCGAAGCGGCCTGGAGGTCGACGACCGTGGCCGCGCCGTCGTCGACCCGTATCTGCGCAGTGTGAGCGACCCGCGGATCTTCGCCGTCGGCGACTGCGCCGCCGTCCCCGGCTCCCGCGCGGCCTGCCAGACAGCGGGCCCCCAGGGAGCCCACGCGGCCGACACGCTGGCCCGGCTGATCCGGGGCCGCAGGCCCAAGCCGTACTCCATGGGCTATGTCGGAACGGGGCTCACCCTCGGCCGGCACGACGGGGTGATCCAACTGACCCGGCGCGACGACAGCGCGCGGCGGCAGTATCTCGCCGGCCGTCCCGCCGTCGTGGTCAAGGAAGGCGCGACCTCGGGAGCCAAGTACGGCTCGCGCACCGCCACCATCGCCTGGCTGTCCGGGCCGAAGTGACCGACCAGCAGCTCGTCTTGGCGCATTCCACGCAAGGCCGTGACGCGTAATCCCAGGAAAGGGGAACGGCATGTCGCATTCAGGTTCAGGCAAGGGAGGCCGGGCACTGGTGGTCGGGCTCGGGATCTCGGGCATCGCCACCGCCGTGCGGCTGCGACAGATCGGCTGGGAGCCGGTCGTGGTCGAGCGGGCGCCCGCCCGGCGCTCGGGCGGTTACTACATCGCCCTGTTCGGCTCGGGTGTCGCCTCGGCGCGGCGCCTCGGCGTGCTGGAGCGGATCGGCGACCGGGGCGGCCCGCGGATCGCCCTGTACGACGTCGACCGCGGCGGCAATCGCCGTCCCAGGGTGAACCTGGGATCCCTGGACGGAGGCCCCCGCCCGCTGCTGCGCGGCGACGTGGAACAAGGGCTGTTCGCGGCGCTGCCGGACGACGTGGAGATCCGCTACTCCACCGTGCCCACCCGTATCGCCCAGGACGAGTCCGGCGCGCAGGTCTCCCTGCGCGACACCGCGACCGGCACCACCGTCGACGAGCGCTTCGACCTGGTCGTGGGCGCCGACGGCATGCGCTCCACGGTGCGTGACCTCGCCTTCCCCCGTCGACGCTATCTGCACCCGCTGAACTACATGATCGGCGTCACGCTCCTGGACAGGCCGGTCGACGGGTTCGGCCTGTCCGAGGGGCTGATCCTGGCCGAGCCGGGACGTTCGGTGTGGGTCTTCCCCTTCGCCGACCGGGCGCCGAGCCTGCTGTTCTCGTACCGCACCGACGACGTCGACGCCGAGTTCGGCCGTCCGCCGATCGAGTCCATTCGCGCCGCGTTCGGCCCCGAGCCGACCGGCCCGCTCCTTGAGGGCCTCCTCACTCGCTACCAGCAGGCCCCCGACGCCCTGTTCGACTCGGTGCAGCAGGTGAGGATGCCGAGCTGGCACCGCGGCCGAGTCGTCCTGGTCGGTGACTCCGCCTGGTGCATGACCCTGTACTCGGGCATGGGGGTCTCCAGCGGGATCGCCGGTGGGGAACTGCTCGGCACCATGCTCCAACGCCACCACGGCGACATACCCGGTGCCCTGCGGGCCTGGGAGGCACGGATGAGACCGTTCATCCGCACCCAGCAGGACAGCGCGCTGGTCAGCGGGCGGCGGATGTTCACCCCGCAGGACCGCAAGGAGCTGATGGTGCGCGCGGGACTGGGTCGCCTGATGCGCGTGCCCGGCCTCGGCAAGGCCGTCTGCAGGAAGATGCTGGACAGCAAGGACATGAGGGCGAAGAACGCCGATGTCGCCGCGCCCTGGGCGTAGGTCGCCGTGCCCTGGGCGTAGGAAATCCGTGGACGGACCCGCACAAGGTCACGTACGGTGTGGCTTCACGCCCTGACATGGACGGAAGGAGGCGAGTGCCGTGCAGTTCACACCTTTCCAGCGCTCCCTTGTCCGCCGTCCCGGCGTGGTTCGCGGATTCTGACCGGGAGCGCTCCGAGCAGCCTGTATTCCGGAGGAATCCATGACCGATCCGGTCATCCGCACGCTCTCCACGAGCGACGCCCATCTCTTCGACGCACTCCCTGACCCGCTGGACGCCCGTGAAGGCCATCGGCGTACCCGGTTCCGCCCCGACTGGAAGCGCATCGCCCTGCGCGACGGCGAGGTCGTCGCACGCGGCGCGTGGTGGGGCGGCCCCGACGACACGGAGCCCGTCAACATCAACTGGTTCGACGTGGCCGAGGGCGAGGAGGAGGCCGGGGCCGCACTCCTGCGCTCCGCACCCTGGCAGGTCGAACTCGAGATGAGTCTGCCCAGCGGCTGGCGCGACGAGCCCGGCCGGCGCGCCGCCGCCGAGACACGTTTCGCCGCCGCACGAGCCGCCGGGTACGAACTCCTGGTGGAACGCTTCCTCTACCGCTGGACCCCGGAGCGGGGTCTGCCCGAGCGGCCCGGACGTCTGCGCTTCCGCGCCGAACCCGACGACACGGTGTTCTTCGACGCGTTGCGCCGCATCCACTCCGTCACCCTGGACGCCCACGCGCTCAAGGCCATCGAGGAGGGCGGCACCGAACAAGCCGCCCAGGAGGAGCTCGACTTCTTCCACTGGTGCCCCTCCCCACGGGAGTGGTGGCAGCTCGCGCACACGCCGGAGGGCGACCTGGCCGGCATCCACATCCCGGCCCACAACCCCTCCGGCCCGACCATCGGCTTCATCGGTGTCGTCCCGGAACAGCGCGGCCACGGCTACGCCTACGACCTCCTCGCGGAGTGCACCCACTTCCTCGTCGAGCAGGGCGCGGAATTCGTCACCGGAGCGACGGACCAGGGCAACTTCCCCATGGCGGCAAACTTCGCCAAAGCCTCCTTTCCGGTCGTCCGTGAGCGCGTCAACTTCCACCCGGCGGGCCGAGCGGCCTAGCGCGGAGCCGTAGCACGTGCTGAGCGGTCCGGTCCCAGGTCAGGGCCGGACCGCGGCACGGAAACGGCTGCTGTACGAGCGGCGGAAGCGCCTTCTGTACGCGCGTGTGAGAGCAATGAAATCCGGCACACCGCATGTGTCGCAGGCAATTCCGTCGCCTAGCCTCGTGCAGGGACACGTTGGATGCCAGGGGCATCCGCAGTGAGGAGGCGATGGTGTTCGGAAGGGGTACGTGGTTGCTCGCGGGCGCCGTGGCCGTGGCCTGCATGGCGCTCGTCGGCCCCAGCGCACCGAGCGGTGCCTTCTTCGTCAGGCCACTGCCCGCCGATGCCGCCAAGGACGTCGTGCCGAACCGGGTCATGACGTGGAACCTCTGCAACCCCTGCGGGGAGAGCAACGTGGACCGGGCGGCGGAGATCGCCACGTATGCGCCGCAGGTGGTCGGTCTGCAAGAAGCATGTGTGCGTGACGTCAAAAGGATCCGGGATCATCTGAAGAGCCTTTACGGGCTGGAGTACCACGTGGAATACGGGTCGGTGCTCCGGAAGCGGGGCCGCTGCGGGGGAACGCTGTGGAGTCCGGGGGCCTTCGGCCAGGCGGTCCTGTCGGCGGCACCGATGACGGACCGCGTGAACGTGGAGTACCCCGACGGCGGATCCGAGGACCGTGGGTACATGGCAGTCACCACCGCGGTGGACGGTCGGCCCGTCCGGGTCTTCATCACACACCTCGCCCAACGACGTCAGGAAGCAGTGCGGGCGGACCAGGTCGGCGTACTCGCCGCAGCGGTCGCCCGGCACGACCGCGCGATCGTCCTCGGCGACTTCAACGCCGTGCCGGACGCTCCCGAACTCGCCGGAATGTGGGCACTGGCCAAGGACACGGACCCCCGGTGCCACCCCTCGCCCGTCGGCGCCTGCAAGCCGACCACCGACTGGCACCTCAAGTTCGACTACGTCTTCCTGCGAGGCATCACCCCGCTGAAACACCGCGTGGTGCCCACCCCGTACTCGGACCACCACATGCTGCACACCGACCTGGACCTAACGTAGGGCGCTTCCGCGGCTGTCGGCCGTCGCGTCTCTGCGCAGGGCCCGCTCCTCCGCCTCGTCCGCGTCGGCCAGCCAGAAGAAGACCGGCGGCAGGACGAGCTCGATCACCGTCAGCGCGATCTGGAACCACTGCGGCCAGCCGTGCACGGCGAGGGAAAGGAGTCGGCCCACGGCACCCAGCAGGAAGACGCCGGCCAGCCACCGCACCACCTGGGCCGGGATGGGGCGCTGCCGCGCGGCCCAGAGCCACGCAAGGCCGTAGCCCGCGAAGCAGGCCCCCATGAACCGGCCCCAGCTGTCGACCGTCGTACCGGCCGAACCCGCCCCGGGGATCGCCGCGTTGCCGAGCGCCACGTGGAACAGGCCGATCGCCACGCAGGACCAGCCCATCAGTTGGGTGAGTGCGCGCAGAGCCCTGGTCATCGCCCCTCCAAGCCGTCCTGGCGAGCTTAGTTGACATGCGTCTACTACAGTGGCGGGCTAGTAGACGCATGTCAACTAAACTTCCTTCATGCCTCCCCGTCAGCGCCTCGCCCCCGCCGACCGCCGCGCCCAGCTCCTCGCTGTCGGCGCACGGCTCTTCGCCGCGCATCCGTACGCGGACGTGCTGATGGAGGAGGTCGCCGAAGAAGCCGGTGTCTCCCGGGCCCTGCTCTACCGTCACTTCCCCAGCAAGCACGCCCTCTTCGCGGCCGTGTACCAGCAGGCGGCGGACCAGCTGCTCGCCGAGACGCGGTTCGACCCCGCCGACTCCCTGGTGGAACAGCTCATCCAGGGCATGGACATCCACCTCGACTACTTCGTGGCGAACCGCAACGCCGTCCTCGCCGCGAACCGTGTCCTCGCGGGCGACCCGGTGATCCAGACGATCATGACGAACGAGCTGGACGCGCTCCGTGCGCGGCTCCTCGCCGTCCTCCCGCTCGCGGATGAGAGCGCCCGCGAGGCCGTGTCCGGCGTCCTGAAGAGCTGGCTGGTCTTCGTGCAGGTCCTCTGCGTCGACTGGCTCACCCACGAGACCTGTACCCGCACCCAGTTGCGCGATGTCTGCGTCGGTGCGGTCCTCGGCGCGCTCCGGCCGCTGCTCGCCGAGGACCCCGCGCCGGACTGGCCGCGGCAAGGGCCCGGCGCGGGGGCGTAGGGCCTGCCCTGGAAAGCGCGGCGCAGGTTGGCGAGTTCCCGCCCGCGTCCGGAGCCGATTCGTTGACCGGCGGGCCACCGGTCGGTTGGCTCTCCTTGCCCATCGGGCGGTGGACGGGGGCAGCCGCCTCGACCGCAGGGGAGGAGTGATCACCGTGAGACGGACGAACGGCAGCGGCACACGACGGTGGCTGGTGAGCGGGACCTGCGGGCTCGCGACGGCCGCCCTGCTGGCGGGGGCGGTGGTACCGGCCCAGGCGGCGAACCCGGGCCGGGACGACATCGTCCAGGTGGACCTCGGCCTCGACGGCGCACAGCCCAACGGCTGGTCGGAAGCCTCGCAACTGACCCCGGACGGCAGATACGCCCTCTTCGTCTCCGCGGCGTCCAATCTGGTGCCCGATGACGTCAACGGCACCTACGACGCGTTCCTCCGGGACTTGCGCACCGGAGGCATCGAGCGCGTCAGTGTCGCCGACGACGGCTCGCAGATCGGCGCGGGCGAGGCGGCCATCAGCGGCGACGGCCGGTACGTGGCGTTCAGCTCGCTGGTGCCGCCCGGCGGGCCGGGGCAGCCGGACAGCAGCGGCTGGAAGATCTCCGTCCGGGACCGCCGTGCCGGACACACCACGCCGCTCACCTCCGGCGCCGGGGACTTCCAGCGCCCTGCCATCAGCGGGGACGGCCGGTACGTGGCGTACACCTCACGGCAGTACGACATCCACGTCACCGACCGCTGGAAGGGAACCACCCGCCTGGTCACGGCCGCCCCGGACGGCTCCCGGGCCGACTACCCGTCCGACGACCCGGTGATCAGCGCCGACGGCACCACCATCGGCTTCCGTTCCAGGGCCGAGAACCTGCTTCCCCGTGAGACGGCCGACGGCACACCGTCCGTGCGGCGCCGCACCTTCCAGTTCTACGTGTGGAACGCGCGCACCGGCCGCATCCAGGGCGCCGGCATCGATCCCACCGGCGCGATGCGCGCGGTGCTCCTGCACGCGAGGCTGAGCCCCGACGGGCGGTACGCGCTGTTCAGGACCGGCGAGAGCAACGGACCGGACTCGGGCGCCTCGCACATCGAGCTCTACGCCCGCGACCTGTGGCGGGGCGAGACTGTGAGGGCCGCCCAACCGTTGCCCGGTACCCGGACCGTCAGCGACTCCTACAGCGGCACCATGACGGCCGACAGCCGCTGGGTGTTCTTCGCCTCGGACGCCGACAACCTCGTGCCCGGCGACACCAACCAGGCCCCGGACATCTTCCGGTACGACGTGCGGGCGGGACGCATCAAGCGGATCAGCATGCCCGTGGGCGATCCGGGCACCGCCTGGTCGCCCCACTCCCTCACCGTGGACGGCCTCGGCACGACCGCGCTGTACGAGGCTGTGGGCAAGGTCTTCGCCCGCCGACTGCCGGCGGCCTGACCGGGGAGGTCGCCGTCGTTGACGGGCCACCACTAACACCGCTCTGGATCTACGACTCCGGTGGTGATCAGGGGAATGAGCTGGGCCAGAGCGGCTGCGGCGCGGGTGTTGAGCCGTGCGGCCATCTGTGGCAACCAGGAAGCCAGCCGAGGCCTCACCTGGCTCGTCGGGGGTGCAGCGACGCACACGTACCCGTCGAACACCGGGACCGTTCGCCCCGAGGCGCGCTGGGCCACCAACTCGACTGGTTGCCCGGCCTGTTGATGGATTGTGTACGCAGCGACCACCCGCGAGTAGTCGATGCCGTCGAACTCGAAGGTCTTGCTGCCAGTGTTTCGGGGTGGTTCGTGCTTATGCGATCGCGGACTTGTCCACGTGGCTGATACGGGCACGCCAGGGCGGCACCCCGGTGGCGGACGGTCCGGTAGCCGCGGAGTGTCACACCCTGGTGCTGCCTGAGGTGTGACACTCCGTACGCCGTCCGAAGCCTGTTAGCAGGCCTTGATGTCGTCCTCGCATCCTTCGACATCGTCTGGGGCGATGGTGTTCAGGCGCCAAAGGAACAGGCCGGTGCCGTCCTTCACCGGTTCAGCGCTGATCTTGAAGGGCTTGCCCGGCGGGATGTTGAACTGGTCAGCTTCGGGGTCTCCGCATCCGATGCCGTAGGCCTGTTCTTCGTCGCCGCGTGTCAGAGTGAGGGTGAGTTCTTCGACACCGTCGGTGTTGCAGGTGATGTCGAGGCGATACGGCCTGTCGCCGGGGGCTTTGTAGGTCTTGGTCAGGCGATCTGCGATGTACGAGGTGTCCGTGTCGACGAGCTTGGGGTTGGTGCCGTCACCGTCGTAGGCGTCCAAAGCTCGCTCTGCCCGCTGCAGGGCGTCGTCTGGTTCCCAAGCCTTGGCGTTTCCGCTTGACGTGTCTTGGTCGGAGCGAGACGCGGACGGCTGCGCCGCGGGCTTCTTCTCGCCGCGTTCGTCGCGGCTGTCGTCCTCGTCGGCGCAGCCGACCAGGAGACCGGCCGTGGCGGCAGTCGCGAGGCAGAGACGAATTGTAGGGCGTATGCGCATGTATGCACCTTATGGGTTGCGCTGGATGATGCAGGTGCCGACGGCTGGGGACGCCGCAGGGGCAGCCCCAGCCGTCGCGGTGATGATGTCGTGTGCTTTTGAAGGGCTACGGCGCCGTGCTACGGCGCCATAGCTCGGGGCCGCATACCGTCTCACACGACGGAGGGCTGTGCTGGGCGCCGGACGCGCGGGCAGCGGCCGCGGCTCTGGCCGGCGGGGGCACGAGTTGGTACTCGCGTCCAATGGCGTCGGCTTGAGTATTGCCGTACACCGACACCTCGCCATCGGACCAGCGCACGAAGACGTCGTCCTCCCAGAGGTTGCCTCCGAACTCACCGGGGACGATGAAACGGGAGTGGGTCCACAGTTTGTTCGCGGCCTTAAGCTTGTTCTCCTTCGTCAGGCCGAGTCTGCCGAGGTCTTGGTAGATGGTGAGTTCACCGTCGGACCAGCGGACGAACAGGTCGAAGTCGGAGTTGACGGAGCCGTCGAAGTCACCGCCTGCGATGATCTTGGCGTGCTTCTTCCACAGATCGTTGGGTGCCAAGAGCTGCTTTTCGGCGTGGAGGCCACCGCCGTCGACGTCCGTGTACTTGGTGACCTCGCCGTCGACCCAGCGTACGACCAGGTCATCGGGCCACTTGTTGCCGCCGTACTTGCCGGTCGCGATGCCTTTGGCGTGCTTCCACACCGAGCCAGCCTTGGCGATCTTGATCTCGTTCGCCGGGTGCTCGGAGGTTGTGGTGGGCAGCTTGGTGTGTTCGTCGATGTCTTTGTAGATGGTGACTTCACCATCGATCCACTTGACCATCAGGTCGAAGGCGTTGGAACCGGTGTAGTCGCCAGCTGTGATGACGTCGGCGTATTCGGCCCACATCTTGTTCGGCTTGGCCAGCTTTGTCTCACACGGCTGTGCAGACTTGCAGCCGGTGTAGAAGCCCTGGGCTTGGTCGCCCGGGTACAGCGTCACCTCTCCGTCGGACCACTTCACGATGAGGTCGCCGTCTTTCGTCTTCTGCGACGAGGTGTGGAACTGGCCAGTGGCGCCGGCCTTGGCATGCGTCCACGTGGCTGCGGAACCCATTCCTTCGAGCTTGGAGGGCGTGTCCGGCTTGGCGTCGTTTACCGCCTGGTTGTACAGACGCGTGACATCGGCGTCGAACTGAGATGAGTAGGAGACGTCATCGTGCTTGCCTCCGGTCTTGTACCCGCCGATGACGCCGATGACATCTCCCCGCTTGCCATCGAAATTCCGCAGGAACGGGCCGCCGGATACGCCAGCTCTGAAACCGTCACATGCGATTTCCAGGAAGCGTCCGTGGAACGCCTTGGTCGACGTTGACGGGCACACGCGCGGTGACTTGGAGCTTCCCGGGAAGCCGATGAGGGTGACGTTCTTCTGGTTCAGCTTTCCTGAAGTGGGCAGCGTGGTGAGCTTGTTGCCCTTGCCGGTCGCAGTCTCAAGGAACTGCCCCTTGGAGTTGGGTCCGGTCTTCAAGAAGGCGAAATCGAGGTCGTCGGCCTTGGCCGTTCCCAGGGCCAGGTAGCGGCCGTCCATCCAGATCTTCCCCTTCTTGACGGGGAAGATACCGTAGGGGGCGATGCCCCGGTGTGAATTCCTTGGATCCGCCTTCCAACCCGGCGCGAAGGCCAGGTTTCGAAACCGGTCGTTGTCGCTGAGGCAATGGGCGGCGGTGATCACCAGGGACTTCGTACGCGAGGCCACTGACGAGGCGGAACAGAACTGGTCCCGCTTGCCCGGGTCCTCCTTGGGGTCGTCATCCTGTTTGATCAGGAAGACACCGGTCGTGGCCACACCCTTGGTGTCCACATGCGACGGGGAGCGCAGCATGTCACGGGGGGACGCCTTCTCTTCTGCCCCCTTTTCCGGGTTGACCGGTACGGCGTCTGCGATGCGCTCCGGGGTCCAGTAGGCCTCCGCGGCCTTGGCTTCGGCGATTTCCTCGGGAGTCGCCCTCAGTTCGTCACCTGGACTGCCGGTGGGTTCCTCGTCGGGGGTCTTGGATGCTTCATCGCCTGGGGCCTTAGTTGCGTCACTATCCGGCACCCTGGGCGTTTCACTGGGCGGAACTTGTGAGGGGGTGGGAGCGGTTGTGCTCTCCGGTCCGGCCGCGGTCCCTGGGGTGGGCACAGCCTGTCCAGCGCCAGTTGCGGAGATCAGCACGGCTGCCGTAGCTGCGCCAAGTACAGCGGTACGCACGGCAGTACGTATTCGTCGAGTCATCAGGTTCTTTCACATTGGTTCTCTGAGGCGACATATGACCGATACGGGCATGTGGGCCGCAGAAGACCCTATGTCATTGGTATGTACCAGGAAACCTGATGCGTCAAAGTACGAAAGAAGCCGCGTAATGCGACATTTGTAACGCGTTGCCCCTCAGGGAAATTGCGAACATGCCTAGGGGGGCAGGTAGTTGGTGAAACAGCTGGATCTGAGGGGGACTTCGTTTTCTGGCGGAAAGGGTAAGGTGACCGGCTTGCTGCTGAGGCGGAGCCTGGTCGGGCCGTCGTCATTGCGCACGCTTGGCCCGTGGTCAACTCAGGCGCCAGGTGCGCAGGTCTGAAGCCCTCGGCGAGCAGCTGCCCGGGGGGGGGCATCTGGGCGCGGAGGTTATGCCGGACATGGTTGGCCACGACGCGTTCACGCATCGCATTCCGCTTCTCCACGCAGATCAGTGGCACGTCGGCAGCGCCGCTATGACGGGGCGTTGCCAGTAGCGGGCACGCGCCAGCAGGCTGGCACGGACGCGCGGGGAGATGTTGGTGGCGTTCCCTGTCAAGTCGATGTGTTCGGATCTGATGCCTCGCGACGCGGCCCGGGAGCCAGCGCGCGACAGCTGGGCGTCTGCGTCCCGGAGCCTGGTAATCCCGTCTGCAACGTACCGGGCTCGCCAGCTCACCACCGTCTGTCAGGTGCTCTCTGATCGTCGACGGTCGGCGTTTTCGACACTCGCCGCCAACCCACTGGCTAGATGACGAAACGTGCCGCTTTTGATTCGGTTCCCCTCTGAAAACCTTCAGAAAGCACCGAATGTTAGGCAGCGAAGGCAAAGAGTTACCAACGAGGCGTGAAGGTCTCGGGGACAGGGGCAAGGCCGCACGTCCACCGGCACACAGCGCATGGACGAGCTGTACGCAGCACCCGAGCTGTGCGCCGGGGAGACACCAGACGCGCACGCCGATCTCTACTCCCTGGGCCAGATCATCATCGGTACCTGCGGGATCGACCGAAATTCGGACGGCACAGCACCCGACGCCTTGTACGCCGTGACGCCGACCCTGGTCCGACTGGTCGAAGACCTCATCGACCCATCACCCAACCAACGGCTCCTCCTGTTCCCTGAGGTCGCCGAACTCTTGCGGCAGTCTGCACCTGGCCAGGACAGCCCCCACAAACTGCTGTGCACGATCTTCGAGCGCGAGTTCCAGGCCCTAGTCGCGGCAGAAGGACAGCCAATGGGGGACGACGCACGCCGCTGGGTACGCGCTGTACGACTGCTCGCGCCCATGGCCGGCTCACCGCGGCGGCAACTCCGCCTCCGGACCTGCCGCCGACAACAGATCGAGCAGGCCGTCCGTGACACGGACAACACTCCCGAGCGCCGGTCACTGAGCTTTTTCAGCGTTGACGCTCCAGAGTGAGGATTGCGGCGGCGATGACGGTCATGCGGTTGGGGCTGCAGCGGGCCCGGCGGAAGATTCGCCAGGACTTCAGCCTCGCGATGCTTCGTTCGACCGGCAACCGTGCCGCTGACAGGGCCCGGTTGATCGTCCGCTGGGTCGTGGTGAGGTCCCGGCGAGGAGGCCGTCTGATCGGTGTGGTCACCCAGGGGCCGGCTCCGATGTAGGCGCGGTCGGCGAGGACGGGGACGCCCTGGCGTTCGCAGATCCGGATGATGCGGTGGGTGCGGGCCGCGGTCAGGTCGTGGGTGCGGCCGGGCAGGGCGGGCGAGATCCACAGCAGATTGCCCGCGGGATCGGCCACGACCTGCATGTTCACTCCGTGACGGCGGTGCTTCTGGGAGAAGTCGGCCCGGCTGTCGCCGACGCGGTCGCACTCGGCGAGCGTCCCGTCGAGCAGGACGTGATCAGGATCCGTCTCGCGCAGGACCCGCACGAGACCGGGCGCCCTTCGGGGCAGGTGCTCGACGACGGCTGTGACGTAGGCGTGGGCGGTGCCGACGGATATGCCGAAACCGGCGGCGATCTGCGCGAGCGTGTCGTGCCGGCGAAGGTAGATCAGGCCCACGAGGGCACGCTGGTGGGGCGGGAGCTTGCAGCGTCGGTCACCCTCACGGGTGACGATGAGCATCGATACCCACTCGACCAAGGCATGCGGCAGGTCGAGTACGGCAGGGTACGGAACCAACGAGGCTCCTGCGCTCGTGAGTTGAGACGTCGAACACCTCTCTCAACGGCAAAGGAGCCTCGCGCGTTGCGGGGGCGCCAGACCGTTGTGACCGAGGGTCCTAATTGACGAGTTGACCGTGCCAGGGCAGGGAGTGCCTGGCAGCGCTGCCTGTCGGGTTGGGGTGAGGGTCGCCTGCCGGCGAGGCGGCCGTTCCGGCCGGTCCTTGCGGCTGTGGGCCGTCACCGCGCCCGGGGCCGGCTTGCCGTGACCGGGGCGGGGCGGCGGGTCCGCCGCCCCGCCCCGCGAGGACCAGATACTAGGACCTGTGCGGAGTCGTGATCATGCTGGCGCCGGGCGGGGCGAGGCATTCCTCTGACGGGTAGGGTCCTGTCGATCATCGTCGGCATCAAGAAGTGGGGCGTGTGCGTGAACGCGCAGCAGTACAAGGTCGTGCTGGTCGGCGACGGAGAGGTGGGCAAGACGACGTACGTCAAGGCGCTGCTGTCCGGTGGGGAGTTCGAGAGCCAGTACGTGCCCACAGACGCCGCGGCGGTCTACCCGCTGAAGTTGACCACCAGCCACGGAGACATCGTCCTCAACGTCTGGGACAGCGCCGGGCAGGAGAAGTACGCCGGACTGCGGGACGCGCTCTACATCGGCGCTCAGGGCATCCTGTTCATGTTCGACGTCACCAGGAGTGTGACGTACAAGAACATTCCCTCCTGGCACAGGGACGCTGAGCGCGTCGCGCTGAACGCGCCGGGCGTCCTGGTTGCCAACAAGATCGATGTCGCCGACCGCGAGGTGAAGACCGGTAACGTCCAATTCCACCGCATGAAGAATCTGAACTACACCGAGATCTCGGTAAAGGACGGCACCCACCTCGTCGCCCCGCTGCTGCACCTGGCGCGCACGCTGACCGCGAAGGAAGAGCTGGTCATCACCGCAGTCAACGAACGTGCTGTACCCGCGGCCTGGCTGCCTGCGGCAGGAGACGTCACCCAGCACGTGCCTGTCGACGACGACGATGAGCTGTGACCTGGGCGCGTATTCGATTGTGATCAATCTGCGGGGTTCACCGCCTCGGCGGGTTCTGACCCGGTAGATCGTCCTACGTGACGCGAGCGCAACTTACGGACGCCGAGTGGGAGTTCATCGAGCCGTACCTGTCGATCGGCAGGTACGGCCCATTTCCCGAGCGGCTGCGGCAGCAGTTCGAGGGCGTGATCTGGCGCTTCAGGACCGGTGGGCAGTGGCGGGAGATGCCGGCCGAGTTAGGTGCCTGGTCCACTGTTCACAACCGCTTTCGGCAATGGCGGGACGCCGGTGTCTTCGAGGCCCTGCTGGAGGGCCTGATAGCCGAGGCCGCGAAGCGGGGCGAGGTGGACCTGTCGCTGGTCAGCGTCGACTCCACCACCGCCCGCGCCCACCACGACGCCGCCGGGATGCAACTCGACGAAGGGATTCTCGACGCCCTGGAGAAGGCCGCAGGGAAGGAGGCGACCCGACCAAAGGGGGGCATCGAACAAGGACAAGGCGGACAACCCATAGACCAGGACCCGGCCCAGGAAGAACGACGCCGTTGGCGAAGACGACACCGACTCCGGCTGAAGGCCGCCCTGCTCGGCCGCTCGCGCGGCGGACAGACCAGCAAGGTCCACGTCGCCTCCGACCGTCGATGCCGCCCGCTCGCGCTCCTCCTGACTGCCGGACAGGCCGCCGACAGCCCGCAGTTCATCCCTGTCCTGAAGAACGTACGCATCCACGGTCCGATCGGCCGCCCGCGCACCAGGCCCGACGCGGTCGCCGCCGACAAGGCGTACTCGTCCCGAGCCATCCGCGCTCACCTGCGCAGACGCCAGATCACCGCGGTCATCCCGGAGAAGAAGGATCAGGCCGCCGACCGGAAGAAGAAGGGCAGCCGGGGCGGGCGACCTGTCTGCCACGACGCCGAGCTCTACCGTGATCACAACACCGTGGAGCGTCTGATCAACAAGCTGAAATCCTGGCGTGGCATCGCCACCCGCTACGACAAGACCCCGCAGCGCTACCTCGCCGGCCTGCATCTCCGCGCCTCAATGATCTGGATCAACGACCTCACGCGAACCACACACTGAACACGACCCGATACAGGCCCTAGAACGCTCATTCACGCCCGTCACCCAATCGATGGCCACTCTGAAAGAGCTCACTGATCGGCTACTTGGCGGCTTCCTCGACGCTACGCAGCGTGCCGACGGCTTTGTCGAGGTCTTGGTGCGAGGTTCATCCGCAGTCGCCCCCGTCGAAGGCCTCGACCTGGCGCACGCCGGCCTGGCGGGCCCGGTTGAGGGTTCCGGCGTTGTACGGAACGGCCGACTTCGTCAGCGTCGCCGCCTCCGCCCAGACGCGGATCGAGTCGACGCGGGCGCGAAGCTCGGCGAGCTGGGCTGAGGTGTCGAAGACGTCGATGCGGCTGTTGCCGTGGAGCTGCCACACGGTTCCGGCGCGGACCTTCACGGGCAGGGGTCGACCGGTGGTGCGGTCGATGGGAGGCGGACTCCGGCGAGGGCGATGATCGGGTTCCGGTGGTGGCGGAGGCGCTGGAGCTATCGGTGTCTGTGGCGGACAGCTCGTCGAGGGTCTGGAGGGTGGTGGCCACGGTGGGCTTGCCTCTGTGTTCGCCGCCCGCGGGGATCGAGTTGGGGCGGTGAACAAGTGGGATGAAGTCGACCATGAGGTCGAGGCGGTCGAGGACTTCACCGTCGGAGCGCACCCGATAGCGGGCCTTGCACATGGGCAGCTCGTAGAGCGTGGCGGCACGGCGAAGGGGCGAAAGGGATGTGTCCCTTCCGCCCCTTCCTTCTTCCTTGGTCGCTCAGGAGTCGGATGCTGCCGGGCGCGGGATGCGGTGCAGGCCCTTGCGGTCGTAGAGACGGGTGACGCCGAGGCCGAACAGGACGGAGACGACCAGGGCGATGCCCATGGATGCCCAGGCGCGGGTCAGGCCCGCGTCGCCCTGTGCGTCGAAGTACAGGATGGCGCGCATGCCCCCGGTCAGCTGGCGCAGCGGCTCGAACTCCGCGAGCGCGCGGAAGAAGCCGGGCAGCGCCTCGAGCGGTACGGTCGCGCCGGACGAGGGCACGGCCATGGCCACGAACACGATGGTCGACACGAGCATGCCGGGGGTGCCGAAGGCGGCGAGCAGGGCCAGGGCGCTGAGGCCGACGACCGCGATGGTGGTCACGGAGTAGAGCCAGAGCAGGCCGAGGTGGGAGGCGTCCATGCCGAGGATGCCGACGGAGACCAGCTCGACCAGGGAGCCCATGACCACGGCGAGGCCGAGCATCAGCGCGCCGTTGATGGCAAGCGTGCGGACCCGGCTGGTGTGCCGGACGGGCATCCGGCGGCGGAACGGGCCGAAGTCGGTGTGCAGATAGCCGAGCGCGGTGTCGACCTGGGAGTTGATGACGTTGGCGGCGAGCATGCCGCAGACAAGGAGCACCAGGGCGTAGTAGAAGGCGCTCAGGCCCATCGCGCTGTGGGTGCCGAGCGGGTGGCCGTCGGCGACCTGCACGCTCACCGGGTCGGCGAGCATCAGCTGGGTGGCCGGGGCGAGCGGGGTCTGCTGGGCGCTGTGGCCCTTCTCGGTGCCCTGGGCGCTCTGATCCTGGTGGCCGCCCTTCGTGCCCTGCGCGCTCTGCTCGCTCGCGCGGCTGAGGAGTTCCTTGCCGATCTGGGCGGACGCGGTGTGGGCGGCCTGCTGGGTGGCCTTGCTGGCCATCGACGAGCCGAAGCTGCCGGCGGCCTGGTTGGTCAGCACGGTGAGGATGGGCCGCGCGGCCTGCTTCTGCTGAGCGGCGGCTCCCTTCTTCGGCTGGCCACTGTCCTGCTTCTGCGGCTGGGTACCGTCCTGCTTCTGCTGCTGGGCGGCGGCCTGCTTCTGTCCCTGCGCTGCGACCTGCTGCGGAGTGGCCGTGAGCCCCGCCACCGCGGCAGTGAAGTCCCGCGGCACGACGAGCGCGCCGTAGAGCTTGCCCTGGCCGAGCCGCTTCTCGGCCTCCTTCTGGGAGAGGACCTGCCAGTCGATGCTGTCGTCGTCCGCGGCGGACTTCTTGATGCCGGCGACGACCCGGTCGCCGAGGTTCACGTGCTTGCCGCCCGCGTCGGCGCCGCGATCGCTGTTGACCAGGGCGACAGGGAGATCACGCAGATGGCCCTTGGGGTTCACATTGCCGCCTACGTAGAGCAGGGCGAACAAGGTGGAGACCACCGCGACGATCACACCCGTGCCGATCCACAGCTGTGGGCTGCGGAGTACGGACGGGGACTGGGAGGAAGGCATGTAGAAGGCTCCGGTGCGGTAACGCTGAGTTGCTAGATACTGAAGGTATCCAAGTGCTGGATAGTGACAGTATCTGACGGAGGAGTCCCGTCGCCACCCGGCCCCGGTGCGGCCGACGCCCACCCGGGCGCCCGGCCGCGCCGCCCACGAGGAAGCGCGCCACCAGCAAGGAAGTCGCATGAAGATCTCGGAGCTCAGCCGCACGACCGGCGTGCCGGTCGCCAGCATCAAGTACTTCCGGCGCCAGGGCCTGCTGCCCGCCGGCCGGGCGACGGCCGCCACCCTCGCCGAGTACGGCGAGGAACACGTCCAGCGCCTGCGCCTGATCAAGGCGCTGACCACGCTCGGCGGGCTCTCCATCGCCGCCACCCGCGAGGTGCTGTCCGCCGTCGACCAGGCCCACACCACCGACGGCACCCTGAGGGCGATCAGCTACGCCCTGCCGGTGCCCGTCGTACACACTCCGGCCGTGGACGCGGCGGACGAAGCCCGGGAGGCGGCGGCCGAGGAGGCCGCACGCACCGACGTGGCGGACCTGATCGCGGCCATGGGCTGGCAGGTCTCCGACACCTCCCCGCACGTCGAGGGACTGACCGCGGCACTGCGGGAGCTGAGACGCCTCGACGCGGACTACCAGCCGGACCGGCTCGCCGCCTACGCGGACCTGGCCCAGTCCGTCGCCCGCCTGGACCTGGAGCGCGCGGCGGGCCTCGCCGAGTCCCCGGGCCTGGCCGAGCAGGCGGTCATCGTCCTCGCCCTGTCCGGCCCCCTGCTCGAACTCATGCGGCGCCTCGCCCAGGAGGACCAGGTCGGCCGCCGCTCGGCGCCCGAGGGCCTCGACACGGAGTGACCGCGAGGACGGGGGCAGGGCGGAGGCCGAGCCGGGCAGCTCGGCGTACGACTAGCTCGATGTACGACTGGCTCGGCGTACGAAGAAGTCGGCGCACGAATAATCGGTTGCCTGTCGGCGATGGGGGTCGATGCAATGTCCGGCATGGTCACCCAGGTGCGCCCGCCGCGGCGAGATGAGACGAACGTCCGGATCGGCGTGCTCGTACCGCTGACTCGGCCCGGCTGGGTCGAGGCGGGCCACCACCTGCTCGCCGGACTCGAGCTGGCCGTTCGCGAGGTCAACGACGCCGGCGGGATCGCCGGAAGGCCACTGGAACTGGTGGTCCGGGACACCGCGGCCGATCCGCAGCGGGCCGCGGCGGCCGTGGACGAACTGGCCCGCATGGGCGTGGCCGCCCTGGCGGGGGAGTACCACAGCGTCGTCGCCCGCGCCGCCGCCGCCCGGGCCGACGCCCTCGGTCTGCCGTTCCTCTGCTCGTCAGCGGTGCTCGACGCGCTCACCGAACAGCCGACGGAATGGGTCGCACGGCTCGCCCCGCCGCAGTCCCGCGGCTGGCGGCTCTACGCCGACTTCCTCCTCGGAGCGGGCCACAGCCGCATCGCCGTAGCGACCCAGCCGAGCGTCTACTGGGCCTCCGGGACCCGCATTCTGCGCGACCACCTCGCTCCACGCGGCGGCAGCGTCATCGAACTCGACATGGGCGCGCTCGCCCCCGCGGCCGTGTGCGACGAACTCGTCCACCACCGCGCGACGGCCCTCCTCCTTCTGACCGGCCACCCGGAGCCGGCCGTGCCGATCGTCGAGGCTGTCCGCCGCGACCAGCGCCTCGCCGAGATCACGCTGGGTGCTCCGGCCGGGCAGCCGGAGTTCGCCGAATGGGCGGCCCTGCTGGGCGCGGACGGCGCCGGGATCCCGTTCCTGCGCTACCTTCCCGAGCGCCTCACGCCACTGGGCGCACGCGTTGAGACCGCCCTCCGCGAGCGCCTTGGTGAAGCGCCCTCCTTCGTCGCCTTCGAGGGCTACGACACGGTCGCCGTCCTCGCCGATGTGTTGCGTTCCCATGGCACGGACCGGGCGAGCACCGCCGCGTCGTGGCCGCGCGTCGCAGTCGAAGGCACCCGCGGGCAGATCCAGTTCTCCCGCACGCCCGGCATCAGCGTGTGGCAGTGGACCGGGACGCCGATCCAAGTCGTTGACCGGGATCCGGCGGAACCCGGTCGCTTTCGGGTCCTGCACGCCGTCTGAGAGGGCACGATGACCGACTCCCCGCCGCCGGGCGGCGCTGTCCTCGATGCGGACGAACTGGAGGCCCGGTGGGCGGACGCCTGGCGGCCGGAACAGGTCGCCGAGCGATTGGATGGGGTCAGCGCGCCCTGGTGCGTCGCGGCAGGGTGGGCGCTGGACCTGTTCCGCGGAGGGCAGTCACGGCCGCACGGCGATCTGGAGATCGCGGTGCCCGCGGCGGGGTTCGCGGAGATCCGGGACCGCTTCCCCGAGTACGTGTGTGACGCGGTGGGTTCGGGGCGGGTCTGGGCGGGCGCGGGAGCCGAGGTGCTCGCGGCCACGCACCAGACCTGGCTGCGGGATCCGGCGAGCGGACAGTTCCTCTTCGATGTCTTCCGGGAGCCGCACGAGGGCGGCACGTGGATCTGCCGACGGGACGAGAGCCTGCGCCTTCCGTACGCAGCGATCATCGAGCGGACGACGGACGGCATCCCCTATCTGGTGCCGGAGCTGGTGCTGTTGTTCAAAGCGAAGGCCACACGGCCCAAGGACCAAGCGGACTTCGACGGGGTCCTGCCGCTGCTGAGCCGGACGCGACGCGACCTTCTCAGCGGCTGGCTGACACGCGTGCACCCCGGACATCCCTGGCTGGCGGACCTGACGCGGCAGTAGGGGAGTGAGCAGGGGCTGAAGTCGCCGTTCCGCCAGGGGGTTTCGGCGTCGGTGTCCCCGCCCTGAGATGATTCGTGTGACAAGACCGCGCCCATCAGCGGCGATCCGTGGAACAAGTGAGGTAATCGCGAACCATGCCGACCGAAACGTTTGAGTTCCAGGTGGAGGCACGTCAGCTGCTCCAACTGATGATCCACTCGATCTACTCGAACAAGGACGTGTTCCTCCGAGAGCTCGTCTCCAACGCCTCCGACGCGCTGGACAAGCTGCGCCTGGCCGCGCTGCGGGACGACTCGCTCGACGCCGACGTCTCCGATCTGCACGTCGAGCTCGAGATCGACAAGGACGCCCGGACGCTCACGGTCCGGGACAACGGCATCGGGATGTCGTACGACGAGGTCGGGCAGCTCATCGGCACGATCGCGAACTCGGGCACGGCCGAGTTCCTGCGCGAGCTGCGCGAGGCGAAGGACGCGGCGGGCGCGGAGGGGCTCATCGGCCAGTTCGGCGTCGGCTTCTACTCCGGCTTCATGGTGGCCGACGAGGTCACGCTCCTGACCCGGCGGGCGGGCGAGCCGAAGGGCACCCGCTGGACGTCCCGCGGCGAGGGCACGTACACCCTCGAAGAAGCCGTCGACGCGCCGCAGGGCACCTCCGTCACGCTGCACCTGAAGCCCGCCGACCCCGAGAGCCAGCTGCACGACTACACCTCGGTGTGGAAGATCAAGGAGATCGTCAAGCGCTACTCGGACTTCATCACCTGGCCCGTCAAGCTGGTCGGGCAGCAGGAGGGCGACGGCGACGGGTCCACCGAGTCCGCCGCGCCCGCCGAGCCCGAGACGCTCAACTCGATGAAGGCGCTGTGGGCACGCTCGCGCGACGAGGTGTCCGAGGACGAGTACCACGAGCTGTACAAGCACATCAGCCACGACTGGCGCGAGCCGCTGGAGACCGTCCCGCTGCAGGCCGAGGGGACGTTCGAGTACCAGGCCCTGCTGTTCATCCCGGCGCACGCCCCGCACGACCTGTTCTCGCAGAACTTCAAGCGCGGCGTGCAGCTGTACGTGAAGCGCGTGTTCATCATGGACGACTGCGAGGAGCTGCTGCCGCCGTACCTCCGCTTCGTGCGCGGCGTGGTCGACGCGCAGGACCTCTCGCTGAACGTGTCCCGCGAGATCCTCCAGCAGGACCGGCACATCCGCATGATGCAGCGCCGCCTGACGAAGAAGGTCCTGTCGTCGGTCAAGAGCATGCTGACGGGCGACACCGAGCGGTACGCCACGTTCTGGCGGGAGTTCGGCGCGGTCCTGAAGGAGGGCCTCGTCACCGACTCCGACAACCGCGACGCCCTGCTCGCGGTGGCGTCGTTCGCGACCACGCACAGCGAGGACGGGACGGCCACGCTGGCGCAGTACGTGGAGCGGATGGGCGAGGACCAGGAGGCCGTCTACTACATCACCGGCGAGTCCCGGCAGAGCATCGAGAGCTCCCCGCACATGGAGGCCTTCCGCGAGCGCGGCATCGAGGTGCTCCTGCTCACCGACGCCGTCGACGAGATGTGGGTCGACGCGGTGGGCGAGTTCGACGGCAAGCGGCTGCAGTCCATCGCCAAGGGCGAGATCGACCTCGGCGTGAAGGCGGACGAGAAGTCCGAGGACGAGCGGGAGAAGCAGGCCGACGCGTACGCGGGCCTGCTCGGCTGGATGGGTGAGCAGCTGGCGGAGGACATCAAGGAGGTGCGCCTGTCGTCGCGCCTGACGGTGTCGCCCGCCTGCGTGGTCGGCGACGCGCACGACATGACTCCGGCGCTCGAGAACATGTACCGGGCGATGGGGCAAGAGGTGCCGCGCGCCAAGCGCATCCTCGAACTCAACCCGGAGCACCAGCTGGTGAAGGGCCTGAACCAGGCGTTCAAGGAGCGCGAGGACCACTCCGGCCTCACCGAGACCGCCGAACTCCTGCACTCCCTGGCCGTGTTGGCGGACGGCGGCCGACCGGCCGACCCCGCGCGCTTCGTGAAGGTGGTGGCGGACCGCCTGGAGCGCACGCTGTGACGGCGCCGCGCCCCACGACGGCGCGCTAGCCGCGTGGAAGGGCCCGCCGCGCCCGGGAAGCCCGGCGGGCCCGGACCCGGGCGTCCAGGATGCGGCTGCCGCACAGGCGGTGGGGGTCGGGAATCACGGTGACTGCCATCCGCGTTCGGGAATCACGGTGGCTTCCCGCCGCGTTCGGCGAACAGCCACTCTCCCGCCCCCACTCGTCCAGGAGCCCTCTCCCATGTCAGGCCCAGAGATCGATGCCGTCGTGTTCGACGTGCTCGGCACGCTCGTCGACGAACCCGCCGGTATTCGCGCCGGCATTCGTGAACTCGCCCCGTCGCTCGGCGATCCGCAGGTCGAGCAGTTCCTTTCGCTGTGGCAGCGGCACATCGACCGCGAGCAACGTCGCATCCTCGACGGCGCCCGGTCGTACGTCACCAGCGACGTCCTCGACCTGGAGGCCGCCGGGCTCGTCGCCGACGCCGCCGGAGTCGAGGACCCGGCCGCCGTCGCCGCACTGGCGCTGTCGGCTCGCAGGCTGCGGCCATGGCCCGACACCGTGGCAGGCCTCGCCCGGCTCGCCGAGCGGTTCCCGCTGATCGGACTCTCCAACGCGAGCCGGAAGGCGCTCCTGCACCTCAACGCCCACGCCGGACTGCGCTGGCACCAGGCCCTGTCCGCCGAAGACGCCCGGACCTACAAACCGGACCCGGCGGTCTACCGGCTGGCCGTCACCGTCTCCGGACGACCGCCGGAGCGGCTGCTCATGGTCGCCGCCCACGCCTGGGACCTGCGCGGAGCACAGGCTCTCGGCCTGCGCACCGCCTACGTCGCCCGCCCCGTCGGCGACCCGCCCACCTCCTCGGACCGGTTCGACCTGCGAGCCGAGGATCTGGCCGGCCTGGCCGACCAACTCGACCCCGCCGCCCGGGCACGGGGACGTCAGTCCTTGTAGCCGACGCCGCACAGCACGGCGACGTCGGCGGTGTGCTGCGGGTTCGGGTCGGGCCGCCATTGCGAGGTGGGCACCACGCCGGGTTCCACGAGGGTCAGGCCGCTGAAGTAGGCGGCGATCTGTTCGGGGCTGCGGTTGGTGTACGGGTGGGGGCTGCCGCTGTCCTCGTTGTACTGGCGGACGGCCTCGTTGCGTTCCGCGTGGGTGGTCGTGCCGTCGTTGACGACGAGATAGCTGCCTGTGGGCAGGGCGTCCAGCAGGCGTTTCAGTGCGGCCAGCGCGTCGTCGTAGTCAGGGATGTTGCCCAGGATCCCCAGCATCATGAGTCCGACGGGGCGGCTGAAGTCCAGCGTCCTGGCCGCTCCCGCCAGGATCCGGTCCGAGGCGCGCACGTCGGCTTCGATGTAGTCGCAGGCCCCCTCGGGACGGCTGGTCAGCAGGGCCTGGGCGTGCACGAGTACCAGGGGGTCGTTGTCGACGTAGACGATCCGCGACTCCGGCGCCACCCGCTGGGCTATCTCGTGGGTGTTGTCGGCGGTCGGCAGGCCCGTACCGATGTCGAGGAACTGCCGGATGCCTCCTTCGCTTGCGAGACAGCGGACCGCACGGGCCAGGAACGCCCGGGAGTGGCGGGCGTCGTCGACGATGCCCGGGAACACCTTCTTCACCTGGTCCGCGGCCGCGCGGTCGACCTCGTAGTTGTCCTTGCCTCCCACCCAGTAGTTCCAGATCCGCGCCGAATGCGGCACTGAGGTGTCGATCTTGGCCAGAGACTGCTGTCCTGGGTCGTCATCCCTCACGCGGAACACGCTCCTGGTGTGAGTCCAGTAGTTGCCGCACAACATACTGGCGGGCCCGCTCCGCGTCAGGGTTCCTGCTGCCAGCCGCCGCTGTCCGGGCAGGCCGTGGGGGCCGTGCCGTACGCGAAGCGCAGGAAGTGCTTGAGCGCGGGCGTCCATGTGGCGAAGTCGTGCCCGCCGGGGCCGGAGCAGTACCGGTGCGGGACGTTCTTCTGCTGGAGGGTCGTGTGGAACGCGTTGTTCCAGGCGTAGGGGTCCTCGCTCCTGCCGGCGTAGAGCGCCAGCCTGCCGTCGTACGACCGGTATGTGGCAGGGGTGTTCTCGGCGACCTGGGCCGGGTTGAACGCGGGCCAGGCGGACTGTGGACCGAAGACCAGCTCCGTGCGCTGCAGCGCGTTGGGGTTGCCGGGGAACAGGTACTTCCAGTAGTTCCCGGAGTCGGTGCCGGCGCCGTACCACCAGAAGCGGGCCCCGTAGGCGGTGGTGCCGTTGTTGAGGATCTGCTGGTGGTCGGGGCGGCGGATGTCCGTACCGCCGGAGAACGCGCCCACCGCGCTGAAGACGTCGGGGTGTTGGGCGGCGTACTTGAGTGCGCCGTAACCGCCCATGGACAAGCCGGCGACGGCCCGCTGCCCGGACGTGGCGAAGTGCGCGTCGACCCACGGCACGAGCTGCTTGATGTGGAAGGTCTCCCACAGCGGGGCGAAGTTCCCGTACGTGTAGCCCTGCCAGTCGGAGTAGAAGCCGACCTGGCCGCCCTCGGGCATGACCACGATGCCCTTGAACCCGGCCTCGGCGACGGTCTGCGTGATGGTGCCGCCGCCGCTGGACCACTGCTCGTAGTCGGCGGCGCCGCCGTGCAGCAGGTACAGCACGGGATAGTCGGCCGACGGGCTGTAGTCCGCGGGGAGGTGGACACGCACCCGGACCGGCTTCCGCACCGGGTCGATCTGTGGCTCCCCGGGCCCGCGAGGGGTGAAGAGCGCGCCGGTGGTGAACTCCGCCTCACAGAGCAGCCCGTCGGGTGACGGCTTCCAGTACTGCATGTCCAGGCCGTTCGAGTCGCCCGCCCCGATGTCCGGGCAGCTGACGGCGGCTGACGCGGACGGGGCGGGTACGGCGACAAGTGCCGCCGCGACGGCCAGAGTTACGGATGCCGACCAGGCCTTGACGGATCTGGACCACCGCATGGTCCTCCTCCCATCGGTTCGACGGCCTCTCGGTATAGCACGGGCCTGCTGACATGACACGCCTTGGAACAGCGCACCGGGGGGTGCTCGCCGACCTGCGCTCGGGCGAACTGGACCGGGCCGACCTGGTGAACGCCGACGGCCCGGCGGGACCACCGAACCTGGAGGAGCCATGACGGGCACGTCATCGGTGGACGAGCTGCTCGGCGCACTCGGCACCACCTGGAACGCCGCGGATGCCACGGCCAAAGCCGCACGTCGAAGCGCGCAGGAGAGCGCGTGGCCGTCCGCCTATCTTTGGCGCATGGAGAATCTTCCTCGTGGCCCCGTTTCCCCTGGCCCGGCCAACCCCTTGCGTCAGCTGTCGCTGGCGCAGCTGCGGCGGCGTACGAGCATGAAGTGGCGGACCTACCCGGACGATGTGCTGCCGCTGTGGGTCGCCGAGATGGACGTTCCGCTGGCCGAGCCCGTCGCACAGGCGATCGTGGACGCGGTGGCGCTGGGAGACACGGGCTATCCGGCCGGGACGGGATACGCCGAAGCGCTGGCCGAGTTCGCGAGCGAGCGCTGGCACTGGGAGGGCCTCGCCGTGGAGCGCACGGCCATCGTTCCGGACGTGATGCTGGGCATCGTGGAGATGCTCAAGCTGATCTCCGGGCCGGATGACCCCGTCATCGTCAACTGCCCTGTCTACCCGCCGTTCTACCACTTCGTCGGGAACATGGGACGCCCGATCGTCGAGGCTCCCCTCGGTACGGACGGGCGCATCGACCTCGACGCTCTGGAGCGCGCTTTCGTACGCGCCCGCAAGGGCGGGCGGCGGCCTGCGTATCTGCTGTGCAGCCCGCACAACCCGACCGGGACCGTGCACACGGTCGACGAACTGGCCGACGTGGCCGCGTTGGCCCGGAACCATGGGGTGCGCGTCGTCGTCGACGAGATCCACGCTCCGATCACGGCCCCGGGGACCGCTTTCGTGCCGTACCTGAGCGTGCCCGGGGCGCAGCGTGGCCTGTCGCTGATGTCGGCGTCCAAGGCGTGGAACCTGGCCGGGCTGAAGGCGGCCCTCGCCATCGCGGGCCCCGAGGCGGCCGAGGACCTCGCACGTCTCCCCGAAGAGGTCAGCCACGGGCCCAGCCATGTCGGCGTCCTCGCCCACACGGCGGCGCTGCGGGAGGGTGGCGACTGGCTCGACGCGCTGTTGTCCGGCCTGGACGACAACCGGCGCCTGCTGGCCGGGCTGCTGGCCGAACAGCTGCCCGCCGTGCGCTACGAGCCGGGCGGGGCCACCTATCTGGCCTGGCTGGACTGCCGGGGCCTGAAGTTGGGGGACGACCCGGCGGCTGTCTTCCTGGACCGCGGCCGGGTCGCCCTGAACTCCGGCGCCGCCTTCGGCACCGGCGGCGCCGGCTTCGTCCGGCTGAACCTGGCCGCGTCACCCGAGGTGATCACCGAGGCGGTCCGCCGGATGGCCACCGCGGTCGATCCCCTCTGACGCGAGCAGCGGGGGCGCTGTCCTGTGAGGCCGGGGGGCTGACGGCAGCCGGGGGCATGACTGAGCAATTCGCGTGCACGCCGTGGAGCAGGAGAACGTGAGCACTCCTGACGGTCGCCAGCACCCACTGCGACAGCCCTTGGCCTGCTGCCTCAAGGCTCGGAAGCGGACCGGATCTTGTAGGGGCCTTGAGGGGTGTGAAGCTGTTTCGCGCCGACCGGAGAATGGGCTGATCTTGCAGGCTGTGGGCGGCCGGTCCGTCGCCGGTTCGCCTCGGGGTGGTCGGGTGACCGTGCCGTATGTGCGGGGTGGTCGTGGCCTCAGTGTCGTGGCGGAGCCGAGCCGGTGAGGGTCAGCGCTTTCGAGGGCGGATGGGTGTGTGAGCCGTATGTACGACGCGATGGTGATCGGGGCCCGGTGTGCGGGGGCGGCCACGGCCATGCTGCTGGCGCGGGGTGGGGCACGTGTTCTGATGCTGGACCGGGCCAGGTTTCCCAGTGACACCGTCTCGACCCACTTCCTTCATCCCGCAGGTGTGGCGCGCCTGGACGCGTGGGGGCTGCTGCCCGAACTCCTTGACACGGGTTGCCCGCCGGTGGAGCGGATGACGTTCGACTTCGGGGAAGTGGTGGTGAGCGGGGCCCCGTATCCGGTCGGCGGTACGAGTCTTGCGCTGGCGCCGCGCCGCACGGTCCTGGACAACCTGCTGGTGCGTGCGGCGGTCGATGCGGGGGTGGAGTTCCGCCCGGGTGCGTCGGTGCGGGCGGTGACCGAGCGGGACGGACGTGTCACCGGTGTGGAGTTCGCCTCCGCAGGACGCGTCTTCACGGAGAGCGGGCGGCTGGTGATCGGCGCGGACGGCAGGCATTCCAGTCTCGCCCGCCTGGTCGGGGCGGAAACGTATCGGGACCTCGGCCTGATCAGCTGCTGGTACTACGGCTACTGGTCGGGGCTGCCCGACAAGGTCGGGCGGGTCTTCGTTCGCGACGGCCGCTTCGTCGCCGCCTTCCCCACGCACCAGGGGCGGCACTGTGTGGCGGCGGGCTGGCCGCGGGATCAGTTCCCCGTGGTCAAGCGCGACCCCGAGGCCGCGCTGATGAGCCTGCTGGCCGAGCTGCCCCCCGAGTTCCATGAGGGTGTCATGGGTGGTAGACGCGATGGACGCCTTGTCGGGGCGGGTGACCTGGCCAACCACTACCGGCGGTCGGCCGGCCCCGGTTGGGCGCTGGTGGGTGACGCGGGCCTGGTCCGTGATCCGGCCTGCGCGCACGGCATGACCAGCGCTTTCACCCAGGCCGATGCTCTGGCCCGGTACGTCATTGCGGCACTGGGGGAGGGGGCCGCGGCCCTTGACGCGGCCACCGCCGCCTACGTCCGCGAACGCGACGAGACGACCTGGGACGCCTTCCTGGCCAACGCGGCCTTCGCTGCCTGCGCGCCGTCCACCGAATTCCTCAAGACCCTCCACGCGGCCCGGACCGACCCCGAGCGCGTCACCGAGTTCCTCGGCGTCTACGCGGGCGCCGTCCCGGGCACCGCCTTCTTCGGCCTGAACTGATTCCGTATCGTCTGCCGATACCGGAACGGGCGGTGGTCGGTGCCGTGTGCGGCAGCTGGCCCTGGGGCCCGGTCACGGCGTTTCCGTGACCGGGCCTTCAGCGGTGCGTCGCTAGTGTCCCGGGCGGGACATTCACACCTGGTGTCCCGGGCAAGACACCGACACAGGGATCGACCAGCGCTTGAAGGCGCGAAGACGGATTCCTACCGCACCACGACGTTGTCCGCGGCCGAAGTCGACGGCCCGGTGGTGGTGTTGCCGTAGTACGCCCAGCGCCACGCGCCCGTCTTGGACGCCTTCACGGTCGTCCTGAGAGCGCCCGAGCCATTGGCGCGAACCTTCTTCACCGTGGTGTAGGAGGTGGCTCCGCCGGGCTTGAACTGCAGGCTCACCAGGCGGCTTCCGTAGGAGGCGTACTTCTTCGTCTCCCAGTTGGCCCGCGTGACCTTGCCGGTCACGGTGATGGTCTTGCCCTTGGCCACCGGCTCGGGCGCGGCGTTCACACTCAGGCGGGAGTTGCGCTTGACGTAGACGGTCAGGCCCTTGCCGTCCGTGTCACCGCCGCCGCCCTTGAAGGACACCTCGGCCGCGACCTTCCAGGCTCCGGCCTCGCTGTTGCGCATGTCCCACACAGAGGGGTCGAAGTACATCGTCTCGTTGAAGTCGCAGACGCCCGAGCTCACCTCGTGGCAGTCGCTCGTTTCGATGGCGTGCCACAGTCGGTCACTCGTATTGCCGCGGTACAGGAACACCGCCGGCCACTTCCACTTGTGGGTGGTCGCCATCCGGAAGGAGGCGGGCGCCGCGACCTCGGACACCCCGATCACGATCGGCTTGCCGCCGTTCACCTGGACGCGGGTGAAGGAGACCCCGCCCTCGGCCGCCCCGGCCGGCACCGCGGCCACGCCTGTGAACACCGCCGCCGCGCCACCGGCCACGACAGCTCTCCAGACTTTCCTGCCCACCTGATCTCCGATCTCCGTATGTCTGTACCGAAAGGCGCCGGAGGGTCCTCCTCCGGCGCCTTTCAGACAGCCGGGGTCCATATGGGGTTGTGCGCCTGTGGATCACGATCGGGCATCAGAGGATCTTCGCCTCGTGCGTGCGAGACCTGAGGCATGCACCGGCCAGTCGGTCACCGAAGCCACTTCGGCAGGGCCCCTCGGAAGATTTCACCCGTCGAGGTAGCCGGAGTACCCCCCGGGGGTATATGGTTCTGATCGTTAGCCCGAACGGGCGGCGCCGGAAGGCGCACTATACGAATGGGGATGTCATGTCGATTCACGCGGGTCACGACCAGGGCAGCCACGGGAACCACGACGGCCACGGCGGCCACAGCAACCATGGTGGTCACAACGGCCACGGTGGTCATGGGGGGCACGGTGGTCACGGAGGTCATGAAGGTCACGGTGGGGCCCGGCCCGGTGGCCTGTCGGTCTCCGAGAACGGCTACACCCTTGAGCTCGATTCGACGATCCTCACCGCCGGCGTACAGCCGATCAGCTTCCGCGTGACGGGACCCGACGGGCAGGCGGTGACCGAGTTCGTGGCCGAGCACGAGAAGGAGCTGCACTTCATCGCCGTCCGGCGCGACACGGCCGGGTTCCAGCACGTGCACCCGGTGCGGGACGAGAAGGGCACCTGGAGCGTCGAACTGGCCCTGGAGCCGGGGGACTGGAGATTCTTCACCGACATCCACCCGGTCGGCCACGACGGCACCATGACGCTGGGCATCGACGTCGCGGTCGCCGGGCCGTACGACCCGCGGCCGCTCCCCGAGGCCACCGGGATCGCGCAGATCGGCGAGTACACCGTCGCGCTCGACGGCGAACTCGTGCCCGGTGAGGCGAAGCAACTGACCCTCACCGTCAGCCGGAACGGCAGCCCCGTCACCGACCTCCAGCCCTACCTGGCCGCGTACGGACACCTGGTGGCCCTGCGGGTCGGCGACCTGGGCTACCTCCACGTCCACCCGGAGGGCGAGCCCGGCGACGGCACCACCGCACCGGGACCCGAGATCACCTTCATAGCGGCCGCGCCTTCGGCCGGCACCTACCGCCTGTACCTGGACTTCCAGCACAACGACGTCGTCCGGACGGCCGAGTTCACGGTGCGGACCACCCCGCGAGCGGACGCGGCACCCCAGGCCGCATCCGAGCACACGAACCATCACGACGGCGGCCACCACCACGGCCACCACGCACACCACTGACCGTCTAGGGACGCCGACCCAGTACGTACCCCACACCGGAAGGAGCGTCATGCCCCGCCTGACCCGACTCACGCCCGACACGGCGGTCGGCGCCTCGCGCGACCTCCTCGCCGACCTGGTCTCCCGCCATGGCCAGATCGGTGACATGGTCTCCACGATGGCGCACTCACCGGCCGTACTGGGCGGCTACCTCCAGCTCAGCCGGGCCATGGGACGAGCCAAACTCGACCGCAGGATCAGCGAACGGATCTCCATCGCCGTCCAGGCCCTCCAGGGATGCGGGCTCTGCCTCGACGCACATGTCCGTGCCGCCCGCGCCCTGGGGGTGGACGAGGAAGAGATCGAGCGGGCCCACGCGGGCACCTCGGCCGATCCCGCGATCGCGGCGATCATCACCCTCGCCCTCCAGGTCTATCGCGAGCCGACGTCGATCACCGACGAACAGGTCGGCGCGCTGCGCGAGCACGGCTACAGCGACCGCGCGATAGCCGACGTCGTCGGCGTCGTCGCACTCAACATCCTCACCGGCGCCTTCAATCTGCTCGCCGGCCTCACACCGGGGGCCGGCCTCACCGCGGGGAGCGACACCGGTGCGTAGAGAAGACACCCCCGCCTGTACGCGCGGGGCACGGCCCTCACCCCGGGGCCGTGCCCCGCCACATGGACATGGACACGGAAGGAACCCGTCATGTCTCTGTTCGCCATCCGCGACTACCGCCGCCTGTTCGGTGCCCAGGTCATCGCCCTGTTCGGCACGGGACTCACCACAGTGGCCCTCGGGCTGCTCGCCTACGACCTCGCGGGCCCGCGCGCCGGCATGGTCCTCGGCACCGCCCTGACCATCAAGATGGTCATGTACGTCGTCATCGCCCCGCTGGCCGCCGCGTACGTCGACCGGCTCCCGAGGAGAACCCTCCTGGTCCTCCTCGACGTGGTCCGCGGTGCGGTGGTCCTGGCACTGCCGCTGGTCAGCGAGGTCTGGCACATCTACGTCCTGATCGGCCTGCTCCAGGCCGCCTCCGCGGCGTTCACCCCGACGTTCCAGGCCGTCATCCCCGACATCGTCACCGACGAGTCCGACTACACCCGTGCCCTGTCCGCCTCCCAGGTCGCCTCCACCATGGAGAGCCTGCTCAGCCCCGTCCTCGCAGCCGTCGCCCTGACGTTCATGAGCTTCGACTGGCTGTTCCTCGGCACCTCCGCCGGATTCCTCATCTCCGCCCTGCTCGTCCTGGCCACCCACATCCCGGACGCCCGCCCCAGCACCCACACCAAGGCATGGGACAAGGCGGCAGCGGGCATCAGGACCTTCCTCACGACCCCACGCCTGCGCGGCATCATGGCGCTCAACCTCGTGGTCGCGGCGGCAGGTTCGATCGTCGTCGTCAACACCGTCAACTACGTACGTGACGAGCTCGGCGGCTCACAGTCGTACGTCGCCTTGATGCTCGCCGCCTCCGGCACCGGCACCCTCCTGTCCGCCCTCGCCCTGCCCCGCGTTCTCGACCGGGTCGCTGCCCGCACCGTGATGATGACCGGAGCCGGAGTCCTCGTCGGTGGCACGACCGCCGCGGTGACGCTCATCGCGACCGGCCTCACCACCTGGACCGGCACGGCGGTCATCTGGACCGTGATCGGCGTCGGCATGGCGCTGATCATCACGCCGACCGGCAAGGTCCTGCGCGCCTCCGTCACACGGAACGAGATCCCCGAGGCGTTCGCGGCCCAGTTCTCCCTGTCGCACCTGGCCTGGCTGATCACCTATCCGATCGCGGGCTGGCTCGGCACCAACGCAGGCTTCACCGTTGCCTGGTCCGTCCTTGCGGCCCTTGCCGCAGCGGGAGCGATCGGTGCCCTCCTCCTCTGGCCGCGCCGCGACGGACGAGGAACCACGACCGGACTCACGACCTCCGCCTGGCACACGCCCAGCAAGGACCGGTCCACCCTGTCGAAGGCCGCGTGACGTGCCACGTACCGCCGCTCCGCTCTGCGCGGGCGGCGGTCACGGCCTTCTCGCGCGAGACCGGTACTCGTCCGGTGCCGGTGCCGGTGCCGGTGCCGGTGCCGGTGCCGGTGGCGGTGGCGGGATCGGGATCGGGATCAGGTCAATTGGCATGGTTTCGGCCGCTGGCCGCGGTGAGTTGTCCGTGAACCTTCTCGGAATTGTCCGTGATCCGTAACGGAGGCATCCCTGGTGAGCCGTCCCCCGTCCTGCTGGGTGGCCCCAAGGGGGCCGGGGATGTGTGAGGGACAGGGCGAAGGGGGCGGACATGGCACGGCACGGTGGCGGGCGGGGTTGGTACGGCAAGATGGTCGGGGCGGCGCTGGGGGTGACGGTGCTTGCCACCGGTGCCTCGGTGTGGACCGCGCAGGCCGGTGACGTTGACGACTCGTCACCCAAGGCAACCGCGCCTGCCGCGCCGGGCGGCAAGCTCAAGCCGGTCTCGGAGACCATCGCGCACGCCTCGGACAAGGGCAAGCGCGGCGTCAACCTCACCATCGACGACGGCCCCGACCCCAAGTGGACCCCTCAAGTCCTCGACCTGCTGCGCCAGTACCGAGTGAAGGCCACGTTCTGCATGGTGGGCACGCAGGCCGAGGCCCACCCGGACCTCGTGAAGAAGGTGGTCGAGGCCGGGCACCGGCTGTGCAACCACTCGGTGTCGCACAACACCGCCATGGACAAGCAGCCCCAGGCCTACCAGTCACAGCAGATACGCGACGCCGAACGCATGATCACCAAGGCGTCCGGGGGCGTACGGCCGATGTACTACCGGGCGCCCGGCGGAGCCTTCACCCCCTACAGCCGCAAGCTCGCCGCCTCCCGTGGCATGCGCCCGCTGGGCTGGAACGTGGACTCCAAGGACTTCGAGCGCCCCGGCACGGACACCATCGTCGCCACCGTCGAGCGGGAGCTGCCGGACGGACCGACCGTCCTGTTCCACGACGCGGGCGGCGACCGCACCCAGACCGTCGAGGCCCTGCGCCGACTCCTGCCCCAGCTCAAGCAGCAGGGCTACACCTTCGGCTTCCCCGTGCGCTGAGCCTGCCTGCAGCACCGGACCGAAGGCTCGTCTCTGTACCTGCATGCAATACAGTCGTACAGTGCAGTTGTGCAGTACGACTGTACAGAGGGGTGGAGATGAGCAAGAACCTGTGGTCGCTCGTGGTGGGCTTCGCCATGCTCGCCGGAGGGCTGGTGCTGTACGTGGTCTTCCGCGACACCGAGACTCCGGTCATCGGTCTGCGGCAGACCGGGTTCGTCCTGGCGGCCCTCGGCGTGGTCGAACTGGGCGCGACGGGCTGGGCGATGCGCTCGCAAGGCCGCTGATGCGCGGCACCCATCTGCTCGACGCCGTGCTCGACATCCTGGCCGAGCGCGGCATCGACGCACTCAGCGTACGAACGGTCGCCGCCGCGGCGAACGTCTCCCCGTCCCAGGTGCAGTACTACTACCGAACCAAGAGTGAACTGGTCCGCGCGGGATTCGACTACGCGGGCGAGCAGTTCGTGGCCGATATCAGGACGGCGAAGCCCTCGACCCTGCGGGAACTCGTCGAGCAGTGGCTGCCGCTCGACGAGCGGCGGGAGCGGCGCGCCCGGGTCTGGCTCGCCTACGCGGCGGCCTCCGCCGCGGACCCCGTCCTGCAGCAGGAATCCGCAACGCTCGACCAGGACCTGCGCCAATGGTTCACCGACACCGGCCTCAGCGAACAACAGGCAGCCCAACTCTTCGCCCTCATCGACGGGGTGACCGTGCAGTGCCTCGTGCTGCCACGCCCGCAGCGCCGGACACTGGTCGACCGCACGGTCCTGCCGTTCCTCGCCACGCTTCCCGAAGTGTCCATGACGGGCCGTTGAACCCCTTCCGTGATGGAACCGATCCAGTCGGTGCGTCATCTGGCTCGTCGTGGGGTTTTTGATGCTGTTTTTCGGACTGTTCTTCATGGGTGGGTGGGTAGCTGCCGCCGGTGCGTTGGTGTTCGCCGTTGTTGTGCTGGTTCGCATCTGGCCGCAGGCCTGGGTGCGCGACCACGGACCCGCGGCCGTACGGCTGCTGGTGCCGACGCCCGCGTATCTGCGCTTCGACAGGGCGCTTGCCGGGCTGGCCGTCCTGGTCGACCTGTGGCTGATGTCGGGGGCCATTGTGTTCGGGGCGGACGGCATCTTCACTGAGGACTGGATGGGCTACCCCGGCATGATGGATCCCAGCGGGCAGGGATATCAGGCCGGGGTGGTGAGCGCGCTGCGTACGACGGCATGGTGGACGTTCGGGATCGCTGCCTTGTGCCGGTGCTGGATCACGGCTGGTGTGCAGGTGTGCGTTCTGCCGCTGGCGGCCTGGTGGATCGGCTCATTCGAGACCTACTACGCCTGAGCTCGTTCTGTGAGGCCGGTGCGCGGCGTTGCCGGCGGTGCGCGGGGTGAGGTCACCGGCTATGCAGGCGGTCAGCTCCTCGCGTGAGGGAAGGCGACCGGCCAGTTCCCAGGCGAGCAGGCGGTGCAGTCCGTCGAGATGGACCAAGGCGTCGTCGGTGGGCAGGCCCGCGTAGTGGTCGTGCGGCACCGGGCGCGTGGTGAGGTAGATGGACGTGATCGGGGCGGTGCGGAACAGGGTGAGTTTGGCGGTGCAGACGGGGTTGGCCGCCGTGAACTCCGCTTCGTGTGCGCGCAGCAGATCCGCCGCCTGGCCGACCGTGAGGCCGGTGCGCGGGACGAGTTCGCGGCCGCCGCCCTCGCTGAGGTGCCAGGGCAGCAGCACCGAGCGGATGTCAGCGCGGGACAGCCGGATCGCCGACCATGTGCCGAAGGTCGCGTCGGCCAGGCGCAGCACACTGTCCGTGCTCTGGTTGGTGTTGGCCGCGTGGGCGCGGGTGGCGGGGTGGTCCCGGCGGAAGCGGGCACGCACCTCGTCGAAGGGGATCGGGCCGATGATCTGCATCCGCGCAGTCTTCCACCGTATGTTTGTTTTCATCTTGCTGTTTGAGATGCTTGGCGCCATGTCCCAAGTGATCCTGCGTACCGAGCGGCTCCATCTGGCCCCGCTGTCCGACGAGCATCTGGAATATCAGCTGGAGCTGGATGCCGACCCCGAGGTGATGCGTCACCTGGGCGGTGCCCGCAGCCGCGAGCAGGTGGAGGCGGCGCTGCGCGGGAACCTCGCGGACGCGGACCGGGCCGCTGGGCTGGGGTACTGGGCCGGGTTCGCCGAGGCACACTTCGTCGGGTACTGGATCCTGCGGCCGACGGGAGCCGCCGACGAGGAACCGGTGCCAGGGCAGGCCGAGCTCGGATTCAAGATCCTGCGGCGCTTCTGGCGGCAAGGGCTCGGCAGCGAGGCGGCGCGCGAGCTGCTCCGGCACGGGTTCGAGGACCTCGGACTGACCCGGATCAGCGCCATGGCGACGGCGGCCAACACCGCATCGCTGGCCACGCTGACCGCTCTCGGCCTGCAGCACGTACGCGACTTCGAGGCGGACGCCGATGACTTCCCGCCGGGTACCGACCTGCGCGCGGTCGAGTACGCGATCACCCAGGAGCAGTGGCATGGAGTCCGCACTGCGTGATCGGCTCTTCGGCGAGCGGGAGCCTCAGTCGGCGTCGGGCGAGTCCACGACGGTGTACATGACTGACCGCTGCTGCTTGTGGCGCTCGATGCGGCCCTTGGCGACCAGGGACTCAAGGGTGTTCCGCACCACCTGAGGTGTCGGATTGCGACTCGGGTGCTTCTCGATGAGCTCGTCCCGGAGTTCCTTCGCCAGACGCGGCTCGTCATGGCCGTTGAGCAGGGTCAACAGCAGGTCCCCGAGGAGAGGTTGGCTTGATTTGCCCTTGGCGCCGCGCTTCGGTGCGGCCTCTGTAGGAGCCGTCCCGCTCGGCACCGAAGCCCGCGCCGTCGCAGCGGTGCCGCTTCGGCGATTCGTCTTCGTGACCGCGGCAGTGTCCTGTGCCTGCTCCGGCAGGCGCGAGGCGTCCGCGAAACCTTCGTACCGCTCGGCGAGGGTGAGTATGTCCGTCAGGAGGGTTTCCTCCTGCTTCAGCAGC
Organism: Streptomyces sp. NPDC059003; assembly: GCF_042740445.1. Lineage (NCBI taxonomy): Bacteria > Bacillati > Actinomycetota > Actinomycetes > Kitasatosporales > Streptomycetaceae > Streptomyces > Streptomyces sp. NPDC059003. Next base: position 52,839 of record NZ_JBHYJH010000009.1, read on the forward strand.
TCCATCTGCTGCGCAAGCTCCTCCTGACGCCTGCGGTTCTCCTCCAGTTCCGACGCGACCTGTTCCACGTACCGCGACCGGAGCTTGGCGGCTGATTGGCTGCTCACAACCGTTCACTCCCTCGATATGGATGATGCTGCGCATGGTACCCACGCCGAGGGCCACGTGCAGGAGGGTGTCGACGCCGGACGGCCCGTCGAACATGTTTACTCATCACCATAAACGCACATGTGCCCCGGCACGGACGGGGCACATGTGAAACGTCACGACATGTCGTGGGATGGCCTCACAGCGACGACGTGTGTGTGATGGGCGCGGTCCTCTTCCGCGCGCGGTAGGCCGCAGCCTTGATCTTGTTGCCGCAGGACTCCATGCCGCACCACTGGCGCCGCATGCCGCGGGAGCGGTCGACGTAGACGCGCGTGCACTCCGGGTTGCCGCACTCCTTCAGGAGCGGGACGTCCGGGCCGCTGAGCAGTTCGACGGCCAGCCGGGCGACGGTCGCCAGGGCCTGACCGGGGGTCGCCTCATTGTGCCGCCCGGTGACGGAGAGCTGAGGCGTCACGGGAGTCCGGCGTGCGGCGCCGTTGAGGACGGCGAGCGCCTCGCGGTCGAACTCCTCGCCGAGGCGGCGGTTGGTGAGTAGCCGGTAGAGGGCCTCGCGGACGGTCGTCGCCGCCCGGACGTCGTCCTCGTCGCCGGGGGTGATCGTGTCCACGATCCCGGACTCCAGATACCAGGCGTTCAGCCGCTCCGGCGTCACGAACATCTCGAACCGGGTCGAGCGGCGCGCACGGAGCGTGGCCGCGAAGTCGAGCGCCGGATGCCCGCAGACGAAGACGTGGTCGAGGTTCACATCACCATCCTGACAGGTGACTGTCAGGGGGCACAAGAATCGTCACCCCAGCCGGAGCTCGCGTCCCCGCCACCGTCGGCGCAGCCAGCGGTCATGGCTCGCGAGGACGATCGCGCCCGGACCGCTGCCCAGGGCCTCCTCCAGTTCGTCGCACAGGCGCGGGGAGAGATGGTTGGTGGGCTCGTCGAGCAGCAGCAGTTGGGGCGGGTGGGCCGCCAGGAGGGCCAGCGCGAGCCGTCGGCGCTGCCCGACGGAGAGTCGGCCCACGGGTGTGTCCAGGTCTCCCGCGTGCATCAGGCCGAGCGAGCTCAGCGGTGTCCGCTCGGCCCGCGCGGGCCCCAGCGACAGCTCGTAGGTGTCACGGACCGTGCGGTCGGGCCGGTCGAACACGGTGTCCTGGGTGAGCAGCCCCACCGTCAGACGGTGCCGTCTGCGCACCATGCCCTCGGCGGCGAGATGTCCGGCGAGCACGGCGAGCAGCGTCGACTTGCCCGCCCCGTTGCCGCCGGTGACCAGCAGGCGGTCGGTGGCCGACACGTCCAGAGCGGCGAGGGCGAGGCGCCCCGGCACTCGTACGTCCCGCAGCGAGACCAGGGGCAGCGCGCCCGCCGCCGTGCTCGTAGCCAGTGAGCCGTCCTCCGCTCCCGTGGCCAGCGCGCCCGCCGCCGTGCCCGTAGCCAGTGAGCCGTCCTCCGCACCCGTGACCGGCGCGTCTTCCTCCGCTCCCGCGGCCAGTGCCTCGGCCGCGAACCGCAGCGGGCGCGGCGGCTCGGCGATCTGGGCGCGCGTCAGTTCCTCAAGGCGCCGTGCGGCATTGCGGACCCGGCGGGAGATCTGGTTCTGCACCCGGCCCGCCCGGTGGCCGTAGCCCATCTTCTCGTTGTCGCGCGGTCCCCGGTCCGGCGCGACCAGGTGCGCGGTCACGCTCGCCGCGTGCCGTAGCTGCGCCAACTCCGCCTGCTCCTCGGCGTACCGGCGTTCCCAGCGCGCCCGCTCGGCGCGCTTCTCGCTCACGTAGGCGCTGTAGTTGCCGCCGTAGCGGACCGGTCCTGCCACCGCGGGGTCGAGGTCGATCAGGTCGGTGCAGACGGCGTCGAGGAAGGCCCGGTCGTGGCTGGCGGCCACCACGGTTCCGGGCAGGTCGCGGACCTGCTGTTCCAGGAAGGCGGCGGCGCCGTCGTCGAGGTGGTTGGTCGGCTCGTCGAGGAGCAGCGCCGACGGCCGCCGGACGAGCAGCGCGGCCAGGGCGAGGCGACCGCGCTGCCCGCCGGACAGTGAGCCGAGCGTGCGGTCGTGCCCGAGCGCGCCCAGGCCGAGGCCGTCGAGGACCAGGGCCGCGCGGCGGTCGGCGTCCCAGGACTCGCGGTCCTGGGCCTGTTCGAGGTGCCTGCCGTAGGCGTCGAGGAGTTCCTGGTGGCCGGGGGCGTCTTCGGGGACGAGGGCGAGCTCCTCGCTGAGCCGTTCGAGCTCCGTGAGGTCGGCGCGGGCCTCGCGCAGCGCGTCGTCGAGCACCGCAGCGATGGTCGATTGCGCGTCGAAGGGCATCTCTTGGTGCAGAAGACCGAGGTCGGCGGGGCGCGACACGCTCCCGGCGTCCGGCTCGTCCGCACCGGCGAGGAGCCTGAGCAGGGTGGACTTGCCGACGCCGTTCTCCCCGATCAGACCGATGCGGTGGCCGGGGGACGCGGTCAGGGAGACGCCGTCGAGGACGCGTCGGCCCCCGAGGTCGCGGACGAGGTCATGGGCGAGCAGAGCGGCCTTGGAGGCAGGGGCTGTTCGGGGCACAGGGGTTCCGTCCGACGTGGTGGGTGGTCGGCCCGCGGGGCGCACCGCCTCGGCGCGGGCCACTGCACACGTCGACGGCTCACACCGCGGGCGCCCCGGTCTCCTTGAGTGCTCCGTCGGCCAGCCGCAGCCAGCGGTTCACCCCGATCTCGGCGAGGAACCGCTCGTCGTGGCTGATCACCATGAAGGCGCCCTGGTAGGAGTTGAGCGCGCCCTCCAGCTGGGCCGCGCTGACCAGGTCGAGGTTGTTGGTCGGCTCGTCGAGCAGGAGCAGCTGCGGGGCCGGTTCGGCGCACAGCACGCAGGCCAGCGTCGCGCGCAGCCGCTCGCCGCCGGAGAGCACCCCGACGGGCAGATGGGCCCGCGGACCCCGGAAGAGGAAGCGGGCGAGCAGGTTCATCCGCTCCGCCTCGGGTCGCTCCGGGGCGAACGCGGCGAAGTTCTCCGCCACGGTGCGGTCCAGGTCCAGCAGGTCAAGGCGCTGCGAGAGGTACGCGATCCGGCCGTCGTTGCGCTTGATCTCCCCGCTGTCCGGGGCGAGTTCGCCGGTGACCAGGCGCAGCAGCGTGGTCTTGCCCGCGCCGTTGGGCCCGGTCAGCGCGATGCGCTCGGGGCCGCGGACGGTCAGGTCGACGCCGCCGTCGGCGAACACGGCCCGGTCGCCGTGGTGGACCTGCATCCCTTCGCCGAGGAAGAGGTTGCGCCCGGCGGGCACCTGCGTGTCGGGCAGTTCGAGGGTGATGCGCTGTTCGTCGCGCAGTGCGCGTCCGGCCTCGTCGAGGCGGGCCTTGGCCTCGCTGACCCGGGCCGCGTGCAGCTGACCCGACCGGCCCGCGGACTCCTGGGCGCCGCGCTTCATGTTGCCCGCGAAGATGCGCGGCAGACCGGCGTTCTTGAGGTTGCGGGCGGCGTTGCTCTGCCGGCGTTCGGCGCGTTCGCGGGCCTGCTGCATCTCGCGCTTCTCGCGCTTCAGCTCCTGCTCGGCGTTGCGGACGTTCTTCTCGGCGACCTCCCGCTCGGCGCGCACGGCCTCCTCGTACGCGGTGAAGTTGCCGCCGTAGAAGCGCAGTTCGTCGCGGCCGAGCTCGGCGACGCGCTCCATGCGGTCGAGCAGCGCGCGGTCGTGGCTGACCAGGAGCAGACAGCCGGTGAAGTCCGCGAGGACGTCGTAGAGCTTGTGGCGGGCCCGCAGGTCGAGGTTGTTGGTCGGCTCGTCGAGCAGCAGCACGTCGGGGCGCTTCAGCAACTGGGCGGCGAGGCCCAGGGAGACGACCTGGCCGCCGCTGAGGGTGCTCAGTCCCCGGTCCAGGGTGAGGTCGGCCAGGCCGAGGCGGTCGAGCTGGGCGCGGGTGCGCTCCTCGATGTCCCAGTCGTCGCCGATGGTGGTGAAGTGCTCCTCGCTCACGTCGCCGGACTCGACGGCGTCGAGGGCGCGGATCACCTCGGCGACGCCGAGCACTTCGGCGACCGTGAGGCCGCTGGCCAGGGGGAGGCTCTGCGGGAGGTAGCCGAGCGTGCCGGGGACCGTCAACGAGCCGGTGGCGGGCTTGAGTTCACCGGCGATCAGCTTGAGCAGGGTGCTCTTGCCGGAGCCGTTGGGCGCGACCAGGCCCGTGCGGCCGGTGGTCACGGTGAAGGACAGATCGGTGAAGACCGGAGTGTCGTCGGGCCAGGCGAAGGAGACGTTCGAGCAGACGACGGCGGCGTCGGACATGGAGGTGACCTCAAGAGAGTCGAGGGCGGACAGAGCTCTGCCCTGGGCAGGGTGGGGAAAGGGGGTACGACGAAGAAGGCCACGGCAGCAGCGCTCATGCAGCGCCGACCGACGGCCGGTCACATCCGGATCTCATCCGGAGATGTCGTCTTCACCCACCACGTCTGCGACTCCTTGATCAAACGATCGGTCCCTCGCAGCGTAGCAGGTGTCGAGCCGCGCCCGGTCCGAATATCGACGGCGCAGGCAAATGTTTGGAATACATGTGTGTGCGGGCGGCGACATGTGCCGTACGGTGACTGCGCACCGAGCTCACACGTGTGAGCTCGACCGACCGAACAGGAAGAGAGAGACGGACAGTTGTCCATACGTATGCCGGATCGCAGGTCCCGGCACAGACCGAGCCCCTGGCGGGCGGGCGCGGTGGCGCAAGCCCTGTGCGTGGCGATGCTCGCCTCGCTCGTCACGTTACTCGCGCCCGCGTCGGCGCAGGCACTGGAGGCCGTCAACGAGTCGGCCGTCACGTTCAACATGCAGGGCGGCACCTCGTGGTTCGACGTCAGGACGAAGCTGGTCCCCAACGCCGACGTCGTGGCTCTGCAGGAGGCCACGACGCCCCCTGACCAGAACTTCATCAAGGACGCGAAGGTGATCGCCGACAACGACGACGACACTACGAAGACCCCCGGGGGATATCCCGGCCTGAAGTACCGGCTGTACGCGAAGAAGTGGGGCGGCCAGGGCCGGCGGCAGCCGGACGGAGTCCTGCTCTACCTGAAGATCAAGGACAAGGCCGCCTGGGGCCCCGACCCCGGCGCGACCGCTCCCGGTGGCACTCCCGGTACCGACCCCGACGACCAGGAGGAGAAGGACGAGGGGGACGCCGGAAAGCCGGCCAGGGACCGCAACAACCAGAAGTCCATGGCGATCTGGCTGCGCCAGGTGCCCAAGGAGCTCGACGACCTCAAGTCCCGCGTCAAGATCTTCCCGGCCGAGGACGCGAAGAACAAGTGGATCAGATCGCGCCCCGCGTTCGGCGTGGAGGTCGGCGGCACCTGGTACTTCAACATCCACGCCGCGTCGATCCGTACCAACGACAAGCCCAACCCGCACACCTCCGCCCTGATCGACACGATCACGCGGCAGATGGCCGGCAAGCGGTGGCGGGCCCTGGGCGACTTCAACAGCCTTGCGGAGACCAGCCGCGGCACCTTCCCCCACACGTTCTACGCGGCGAAGGACGGCAAGGCCGTCGAGACGCAGCAGTCCCACTACGCGCTCGACTACATGATCGCCAGTGACGAGCTGGAGAACCTCGTTGTGACACGGAGCGGGCAGAAGGGCGAATCGGACCACTATCCCGTGAGGTTCGCCCCGGGGGGCGGCCCGGACTGCCCGACCTCGTGGAAATTCCTGTACGAGACCGTCTACAACCCCAAGCCCAAGGCGCAGCGCGCCGCGCGTGCCGCCCAGGACACCTGCGGTCCGCCGTCCGCGGTGGTCTCCATGGGCGACAGCTACATCTCCGGCGAGGGCGGCCGATGGGCCGGCAACGCCGCGGCCTCCGCGGCCGGCTCCGTGTGGGGCACCGACCGGGCCGCGGTGAACTGCAACGGCGAGGAGAGCGCCTGCGACCACGACCTGAAGAAGGTCTACGGCGACACGTCGTACGACAAGGGCGGCAGCGCGTGCGACCGCTCCGACTCCGCCGAGATCAAGGGCGTCGACTTCGAAGGCGTACCGGCGGAGCGGCGGTTCAACATCGCCTGCTCCGGCGCGACGACGGACAACGTCACGACGACCGGCTTCAAGGGCCAGCGGCCCCAGGTCGACGACCTGCGGGACATCGCCCAGGACCACGACGTACGCCTCGTCGTCCTGTCGATCGGCGGCAACGACCTGAAGTTCGCCGACGTCCTCCAGGACTGCGTCAAGGCGTACTTCTACCCGTCCCTGTTCAACAAGGGCTGCCGCGGCGCCAAGGAGAAGGAGTTCTCCGAAGGCCTCGGACCGGTGCGGGACAAGGTCGTGAAGTCGGTCGAGGCGATCCGCGGGACGCTGCGCGAGGCGGGCCAGGAGGACGGCACGTACCAGATCGTGCTCCAGTCCTACCCCAATCCGCTGCCCCTGGGGCGCGACTACCGCGACCCGGAGAACGCGCCCGTCCCGCCGGCCAACTACAGCCGGTACCTGAGCGGCGGCTGCCCCTTCCTGGACGCGGACAGCGACTGGGCGCACACCTCGGTGGTGCCCCGGATCAGCGCCATGCTCCGGGGCGCGGCGAACGAGGCCGGGGTGTCCTTCCTGGACCTCCAGGACGCGTTCGCCGGGCACGAGCTGTGCAGCAGGACGACGCGGCAGGCGAACAAGGACCACAAGCTGTCCTCCCCGCTGGGCGCCGAGCACGCCGAGTGGGTGCGCTGGGTGCCGTACGTGGTCGACGGCCTCAAGGACCTGCCGTGGCAGGCCCAGGGCAACCAGCAGGAGGCCATCCACCCCAACCACTACGGCCAGCAGGCCCTGTCCGCCTGCCTGACGAAGATCGCGGCGAAGCTCGGTGACTCCCCGGTGTTCTCGTCCTGCGCGGGCAAACCGGCCGGCCGGCCCGGAGACGTCGACGGGTCGGTCGACACCGGCACGGTGCTGAGCAAGGGCAACCGGCGCGGCCCCGTGGCCGGCCTTCCGGACTGGAGCCGGGCCGGATACCGGGGCGGTGAGGTGCTGCCCGGCGCCGCCTTCCGCACCTCCGACCCCGCCTGCCACATCACGCCGTCCGCCCTCGAGCAGCGGTTCAAGGTGCAGGCCGACGACGGGAAGGACGACACCGCCGGGCTGCAGGACGCCATCGACCGGATCCGTGACGCGTGCACGCCCGGCGCGGGTCCCCACAAGCTGTCGGTGATCGAGCTGCCCAAGGGCGTGCTCAACGTCAGCAAGCAGCTCTCCGTGGACGCCTCCTACCTGGTGATCCGGGGCCAGGGGTCGGACCCGGCGAACGGCTCACGGATCGTCTTCCGCCCCGACGAGAACACCCGCTACGACGTCCTGACCGAGAAGGGCGAGCGGTGGAACCAGGGCGCGATGGTCCACAAGTGCGAGTTCACGACGGGCAACAACGTCGGCTCGGGCGGCTGGATCTGGCCGGGACGCGGCCTCTTCCGCGTCCAGACCCGGGAGGTCGCCGAGAAGTACCTGAGGATCTGCGGCTACCCCTCCAAGATCCCGGAGAACCGGCGTGACCTCTTCGAGGGCTCGGTCAACCAGCACTGGGAGTCGGGTGTCGCCGTGGCCGGTTCCCCGAGCGACGCCAACTACGCGGCACGCAAGGGCGACCGGGTCATCCAGCTCAACACGAAGGCGAAGATGGACGGCTTCAAGCCGGGCGGCGACCTGTGGGTGGGCGCGGCGAACAGCCTGAAGTTCTACCAGGCGCAGGAGGTCGCGGGGGCCGCGGCGGACGACGGCCGCTTGGAGAACCTGCACATGCGCCAGCAGGTGTTCACCATCTCCTCCGTGGACGCGGGCAAGCACACCGTCACGATCGACAAGCCGCTGGAGTTCGACGTCCCGGTCGACTCCACGTCCGACGGCTCCCCGCCGCTGGGAGTGGGCGGCAAGCCCTACGCCAGCAAGGTCACCGCGCTGAAGATGATCACCGACGTGGGCTTCGAGGACTTCTCCTTCACCCAGGACATGAACGGCCTGCCCAAGCTCCAGGGCGGCACCTACCAGCTCAGCCCGGCCCAGGCCGTCCACAACTACGGCAACATGGCACCCGAGTACGCCATGCACGGCATCGTCTTCAAGTGGGCCGCCGACTCCTGGGTGCGCGGCGTCCGCGGGGACATGGTCGGCTCCCACCCGGTGGTCACCGAGGTGGCCAGGAACATCCAGGTCGAGCGCAACGTCTTCGACGGCGCCTGGAACAAGGGCAAGGGCGGCAACGGCTATCTGCGCGGCTCCCGCGTCTGGGACTCCCTGTACGCCTTCAACACCACCCGCAACCTGCGGCACTTCACGTTCCAGTGGTCGTCCTCCGGCAACGTCGCCATCGGCAACGACTTCGACTCCGACCTGAACCTGCACGGCGGCTGGGAACGCCGCAACCTGTTCGAGAACAACACCGTGCGCGTGCCCTACAACCACTCCTCCGGAGCGTGCGAGACCAACTGCGGCGGTGAAGGCGGCGGAGGGGACAAGGGCACCTGGTGGCCGATCTACTGGGCCGCCGGGAGCAAGGGCATCGGCTGGTCCGGATCCAGCGGCCCGCAGAACGTCTTCTTCCACAACACCCTGACCAAACAGACGACGTCAGGAGGCCCCTACGCGCCCTACCTGCCCTACGCCGACACCTCCAGGGTGTACCAGTTCGGTTCCGCCGCCGGGGACGAGAGCGCCTTCCAGCACCTGAAGACCGGGGGCGGCCCCATCCAGGACTGGGCCGACAACGAGGGCAACGACTACACCCGGGGTGACGGCGTCAACGCCTCCCGGACCGACCCCGCGCCCTCCTTGTTCCTGCGCGACTACCACTCCTGAACAGCGCGGTTTCGACCGTCCTCCGCCCGTCTACGACCTTTCCCGTCTACGAGTTCTCCCTTCCACGAGTTCTCCTGCCAAGAATCGAGAGACACGATGATCGATCGACGCCTTCTTCTGCGCACCACCGGCGCCGCCGCGGCCGGTGCGCTCGGCGCGGCCGCCCTGTCGACCACCGCCGCGGCCGCGGAGCCCGCCCAGGGTCCGTCCGCACACCCCACCGGGGACCCCGATCCGACCGGGGGCGTCACACGCACCCTCCTCCAGGAACACCCCTCGCCCGCCAAGGGGTGGGAGGCCGTGCAGACACTCGTACGGATACCGCGGCACAAGGAGTCGGGACGGCACAGCCACCCCGGCATCGAGGTCGGCTACATCATCCGCGGTGACGTCCTGATGGAGTTCGACGACAGGCCGCCCCTGCGCCTGCGCACGGGGGACCCGTTCTTCATCCCGCACGGCGCCATCCACAACGCCCGCAACGTCGGCAAGGTGGAGACGATGATGCTCTCCACCTACGTCGTCGACGAGACGAAGCCCCTCGTGACCACCTACTAGAGCCCGCCCGGGCGCATCCCCCGCACCGGATGCGCCCGGCCCGCGGGAACGAGCTCGTAGGTGTGCTCCAGCCACTCCGCAAGAGGCGCCACCGGCAGTGCGAACAGCGCCGCCATGTCACCGGAGGCCAGCTGGAGCCACGCGGTCGCCCGATTCGCCACGGGCGACGGCCAGACCTGGACGTCGCCCGTGCCGCTCCTCGCGTGCAGCCCCTGACAGAGCACATCCCGCTCGATGCGCCACAGGACACGTGGGCCGCCCTCGATGCCGAACTCCGCGCACACGATCGAGGGCGCTTCCGGGGCGAAGGTGAACTCGGCCCTGATCGGCTGGCGGGTGGAGACGTCAAGGACGCGCTCGATGTCCAAGGCCAGCTGGAGCCGGCCGTGCCGTGCCGTTCGGCCGACCTGGACACCCGGTTGATAGCCGCTCATGACGCGTGGATCCTTCCCTGCGGCGGAAGTTGACTCGATCCACTCTCGCCCTCGGCGGGGCTCCCCACATACGTAAGTTGACCGTCGGGATCGACGTGCCGTGACGGGTGCTCGCGCGGCGGGTCGCCAACATTAAGTCATTCGACTGTCGTCCCTGACACGTGTCTGAACCATCCTGAACACAGTCACCGCCGCGCCGGTGCCGGATGGTCGTCATGCTCGGAGGAGCCAGCCGTGAAACGTACTCCCGTCGTGTTCATCCATGGCGCGTGGCTGCACGCGTTGTCCTGGGAGTCGTGGGCGGACCACTTCGCGAGCCGGGGATTCCTCGCCTGCGCGCCCGGCTGGCCCGGGGAGGCCGCTGCCGCCCGGGGCGTGCGCGAGTCGCCGGACGCGCTCGGCCGCGTCGGTCTGGACGTGCTCACCGACCACTACGCCGCGATCGTGCGGTCCTTCGACACCGCGCCGGTGATCGTCGGACACTCGGTGGGCGGGCTCATCGCCCAGCACCTCATCACCGCCGATGTCGGCCGGGCCGCGGTGGCCATCTCCCCCGCGCCGATCAACGACGTTCCTTTGCCCGCGCCGCCCGCCCGGCTGACGTGCCCCGCCCGGAGCGGTCCCGCCGAGCAGGTGATGTCCCTGTCGCTGGAGCAGTTCCACCAGGTGTTCGCGAACACGGTCGCGGGGGAGGAGGCCCGGCGGCTGCACGAACGCTACGGGGTGCCGACCTCCCTCCGCCTGCTCACCGACCTCGGGTACGGGGGTGCGGGCCGCAGCGCGCGTGCCGTGGCGGACGTCCGCAACGCCCGCCGCGGCCCGCTCCTGTTGGTCTCGGGGCAGGAGGACAGGCTCGTACCGGACTCGGCGACGCGCGCCGCGTACAAGCAGTACGGCGACACCACGGCGGTGACCGACCTGAAGCAGTTCGCGGACCGGGCCCATTCGCTCGTCATCGACAGCGGCTGGCGCTTCGTCGCCGACTACGTGCTCCGCTGGCTGAACGAACGCGGTGTGCGCGCCCGCCCCGCGGAGAGCTGAGCTCACACCTGCCGCGGTCAGGTGTTCCGGTCGTCGGGCAGCTTGCCCAGGGCGTCCCGCAGCGCCGCACGGGAGGTGATGCCGAGCTTGGGGAAGACCCGGTAGAGGTGGGAGCTGACGGTGCGCGGCGACAGGTGCATGCGCGCGCCGATCTCCTTGTTGGTCAGTCCGCTGGCGGCGAGGTCCGCGATCCGGCGTTCCTGCCACGTCAGCGCGGCGAGGTCCGCCGTCGTGGTGGGAGCGGCCGCACCGGTGACACGGAGCTCGGACCGGGCCCGCTCGGCCCAGGGGAGTGCGCCGAGGCGCTCGAAGGCTTCGGCGGCGAGGGTGAGGGTGTGGCGCGCGGCCTTGCGCCCCTGGGCGTGGCGGAGACGGATGCCGTGGGCGAGGCGGACGCGCGCGAGTTCGAAGGGGAAGCCGGCGGCCATGGGGTGCGTCTCGGCGCGGTGGTACATGGCGTCGGCGTCGGTGGCGTCGGTGGCGGTCATGGCGAGCGCGCCGTAGGTGACGAGGGCGAGGCGCGGGGAGAGGGAGGGGAGGTCGGCCCGGAGCGCGGCGAGGGCGTGGCGCCGGGCCTGTTCGCCGCGGCCGGTGTGGAGGGCCGCTTCGACGAGGTCGAGGAGGGTGCGGGGGGCTTGGTGGGCGTAGGGAGTGAACGTGCCCGGGAGCGTGATGCCGATGGCGTGGAGGTACGCGGCTTCGTAGTCGCCCTCGGTGAGGGCGGCGGCGGTGCCGATGGCGTCGGCGATCTGGGTCAGGAAGCCGATGCCGCGGGGGCGGGCCCAGGCGTCGACGGTGGCTTGGAGCTCCCGTGCGTGGTCGGTGCGGCCGCGCATCGCGGCGAGCAGGCCGAGATACGCACGTGTGTGGTGGACGAACAGCGCGTTGTCGTGAGACATCGTCAGGTCGAGGCCGCGCCGCCCGGTCCGCTCGGCCTCGTCCCACTCGCCGGCCGCCATCTGGTCGAGCATGATCAGGTGCAGCATGGTCATGGCCGACGCGACGGCGCCGGTGTCCAGCTCGCGGTCGGCGGTGCGCTGGAGGTGCGGCCGGTACGGGCTGAGGACGTCCAGGTGGTACGCGGCGACGCCGAGGCGGGTGACCTCCCACGGTTCGAGCGTGCGGAGGTCGGCGAAGGCGTGCTCCACGCGCTCGCGCACACCCGCGCCGCGACGCACCACGTCGCCCCAAGCGTCCTCGTAGATACGGGAGTTCGGGGACACCAGGTCGCCCAGGGAGGCGAGCAGCTCGTGTGTCCGCTCCCACGAGGTCTCGTCGCTCGCGTACTGGTTGATGGCAAGGAGCAGTTTGACCAGGCGTGTGAGCACCTCGTTCGGTTCCCGCGCGCCGCTGTCCCGGATGTTCTCGATCGCCGCTCGGACGCGGCGCTGGGAGGACCGCACGTCCCCGTCCTCGTACAGCGCGGCGTAGGCCGACGCGAGCACGGAGGCCGGGGAGTCGCCAGGACCTGCTGCGGCGTCGTGGCCGACCAGCTCCTTCGCCCGGTCCAGCAAACCGGCCTGACCGGCGACGAAGGCCGCGTTGCCCAGCCTCCGGGACCGTTCCTCGCGGCTCTCGCTCAGCTCCGCCGCTCGGGTCAGCCAGGACATGGCGGCCAGCGAGCCGCCCCGCAGGGTGGCGGAGTCGGCGGCCTCCTCCAGGGCTGCCGCGACCTGTTCGTCGGGGTCGACGGTCGAAGCCGCCAGGTGCACGGCGCGTCGTTCCACGTCCTGCCGGTGCACGTGCGCGAGGGCCGCGTGGGCGGCACGCCGTTGGTTGGGGGTCGCCATCTGGACGACCGTCGACCGCACCAGAGGGTGCCGGAAGACGAAGTCGTCGTTGAGCGGATTCGTGTCCAACAGGCCGCATGCCGCCGCCTCGTCGGCGTCCCGCATGCGGTAGCGCGTGCCGCGGGTGTGCCCGGTCGCCGTGCCCGCTCCGACGCCGTCCAGGGCGCCGCGCAGCAGTTCCGCGCGTACGGTCGCGTCGAGTGCTTCGATGCGGGCGCCGTACACGTGCTGGAGGCGCAGAGGCAGGGGAGTACCGGTGTACCCGAGCAGCTCGTCGCGGTTGCCCGCCGCCCGGCCGCTGCGCAGTACGTGGGGCGGCAGCTCGAGGAGCGCCAGCGGGTTGCCCTGGGCCTCGTCGAGGACCAGGCGGCGGAGGCGGGGATCCAGGCCGGGGTGGCGCAGGTCGAGGAGGTGCTCGGACGCCTGCTCCGACAGCGTGGCGACGGGCAGTTGGGGCAGCGCTGCCGTGTCGAAGCCCGAGGGCACGTCGGAGCGCAGGCCGATGACGAGCCTGACCGGGCTGCCGGTGAGCCGTCGCCCCACGAACCCGCACACCTCGGTGCTCGACGTGTCGAACCACTGGCCGTCGTCGAGCGCCAGCAGCAGAGGTGTCTGCGCCGCCGCGAGGGAGAGCAGGTCGAGGACGGCGATGCCGAGCGTCATGACCGAGGGCGGCGGCCCCTCGTTCCTGCCGAAGACGACGTCGAAGACCCGGCGGTGACGGTCGTGGAGCCGGTCGATGGAGGGGAGCAGCGGGTACAGGAACTGGTGCAGGCCGGCGAACGGCAGCTCCGACTCGGCCTCCACCCCGGCCGCCCTCACCACCCTGTGCCCCTGGGCCGACGCGAGGTGGGTGACGTGGTCGAGCAGGGCGCTCTTGCCCACACCCGTGTCGCCCCGCAGGACGAGAGCCCGGCCCCCGGCGGCCGTCACGAAGCCGGAGAGGACCTCCTGCTCGTGCTCGCGGCCGACCATCGTCCCGTCGATCGACTCCATCGTTCCCCCACATCCTCCTTCGCCGCACCCGCCCCGAGCGGTGCACGTGCCCGTGCCGTGCCCCTCGTGGAGCCCATCTTGGCGCAGCGGACCAGATGGCCCCAGCGGCTTCGTCACTTGCTATGGCCGAAAACGTTCCTGCCGGTCAGGACGCTCCGAGACCGTGGAGCAGGGTGTCGACGACGACGTCAGCCGCCTGACCGGGGCTCAGCTCGGGCATGTGCCGCAACACCAGGTGCATGAGCTGGGGCAGGAGCGCGCTGGCCCAGCCCTCGGGCTTGTCGCGGCGGAGGAGGCCCTCGTCCGTGGCTCGCCGCAGGAAGGCGTCGACCTCGCGGACGGACGCGTCCCTGCGCTCGCGGATGGCGTCGTCGGTGAGCATGCGGGTGAGGTCGACGGGCCAGATGCGGTTGACCGCGATCACGTTCTCGACGTAGCGGTGCAGGGCTACGGCGACGGGGGCTTCGCGCAGCCGGGCGTCCTCGATGGCCTGCTCGACCGCGGTGAGGCGGGCGTCGTAGATGGCGGCGAGGAGTTCCTCGCGGGAGGCGAAGCGCCGGTAGACGGTGCGCCGGTCCACGCCCGCCTCGGTGGCGATGCTCGCGATGCTGGCGCCGGGGTCGGCGGCGAGCATGCGGGCCCCGGTGGTCAGGACGGCTTCCAGGTTGCGCGCTGCGTCGGCTCTCACGGCCCCGAGTCTAACCAGGGGACGGGGAGTCCGGCGCGGCTAACGCCACGGGTGTGTGAAGCATGGCTGCCAAAGTGGCGCGTTTTTGTGGTGGCTGAGGCGGCAAGCTGTCGTACACGCTCTTAATGTGCGCCACTAATCGACATAACTGCTACATTGATGTGGCAGATAGGCGGCATGGTGGGACGAGCAGACATCACTGAAGAGACTGAAGAGGGAGAGAGCGCATGATCACCTACGGTCGGCTTTTCGTCGGGGGCTCCTGGGTCGAGCCGAGCAACCCGGAGCTGCTCGACATCGCCTCGCCGCACGACCGGTCGGTGGTCGGCCGCGCCGCCCAGGCGCGGCCGGCCGACATCGACCGAGCGGTCTCCGCGGCACGGACGTCCTTCGAGGCGGGCGCGTGGCGCCTGACCCCGCCGGGCGAACGGATCGCGTACATACGGAAGTTCAACGCGCTGCGCGAGGAGCACGCGGAGAAGATCGCGCACCTCATCTCGCTGGAGAACGGCTCGGCCCGGTGGTTCACCCGCGCCGGACAGCCCGGCCTGACCCGGCAGGCGAACGCCCACCTGAAGGCGGCGGAGGAGTTCGGCTGGGAGGAGACGCTCGCCCCCTCCGACCCGGCATCCCCGGTGCGCAGCGTGGTGCGCCGCGAGGCGGTCGGCGTCGTGGCCGCCGTCATCCCGTGGAACTCGCCGTTCTCCTCGGCCACTTCGAAGCTCATCCCCGCCCTGCTCGCGGGCAACTCCGTGGTCCTCAAGGTGTCCCCGGAGAACTCGCTGAGCATGGGCTTCCTGGCCGAGTTGGTGGAGCGGGTGGGGCTGCCGGAGGGGGTGGTCAGCGTGCTGCCCGCGGACCGGGAGACCAGTGAGTACCTGGTGTCGCACCAGGAGATCGACAAGATCGCCTTCACCGGCTCGACCCGGGCCGGGCGCCGCATCGCCTCGATCGCGGGCGAGCAGCTCAAGCGCGTCAGCCTGGAACTGGGCGGCAAGTCCGCCGCGATCATCCTCCCCGACGCCGACATCGAGAAGGCCGTGGCGGGCCTGAAGTTCGGCTCGCTGCTCAACAACGGCGAGTCGTGCATCGCCCAGACCCGGATCCTGGCTCCGCGCGGCCGGTACGAGGAAGTCGTGACCGCGCTGAAGGAACTGGTCGAGTCGCTGCGGGTCGGCGACCCGAACGACCCCGACACGTTCATCGGCCCGATGATCCGCCCCGACCAGCAGCAGCGCGTACGCGACTACATCGAGCTCGGCATCCAGGAGGGCGCCCGCCTGGTCACCGGAGGCCCGCAGATCCCGGCGGGCCTGGAGCAGGGCAACTACGTCACGCCCACCGTCTTCGCCGACGTCGACAACTCCATGCGCATCGCGCAGGAGGAGATCTTCGGCCCGGTCCTGGTCGTCATCGCGTACGACGACGAGGACGACGCCGTCCGCATCGCCAACGACTCCGAGTACGGCCTCTCCGGTGGCGTCTGGTCCTGCGACGAGGAGCACGCCTTGGCGGTCGCCCGCCGGGTCCGCACCGGTACCGTCACGGTCAACGGCGCCGCCGTCGGCTTCGACGGCCCGTTCGGCGGCTTCAAGGCCAGTGGCGTCGGCCGTGAGTACGGCGCGGTGGGCCTCGGCACCTACACCGAGTACAAGACCATCACCGTGTGACGCCGTCAGGCGCCGGTGCGGACCACAGGCGGACGGGTCGTCGACGTCCCGTCGTGTCGTTACGCCGGGACCACGCGGTAACTCAGCGCTGCCCACGGGAGATCGGACTGCGCGAGAGAACCGGTCGCCCACGAGGAGGCGCCGCCGCAGTCGGCCTTGGGGTACAGCACCACGGACGCGGAGCCGGAGACGACCTGGACGGAGCGGGCCGGCGTCGCCAGCGTGTGACACGTGCCGAAGTCGCCGAGGTCGACCTTCGACACCGTCCCCGTTCCGTGGGTGCCCGAGTAGAGGTACGCACCTTCCCGCAACGGAGGCCAGTCGGCGGCGTTCGCCGTCCCGGCCCCGATGCCGATGAGAGCCGCGGCCACGGTGGCGGCAGCGGCGGCGCTACGAAGTTTCGACCTGGGGGTGAACATGAAACACACCCTTTCGTGTGTGAGTGGACCGGCGCAGACATGGGCACGCCCTGTCCGGGCGAGCGCGGCCGGTGGTGAACTCTTACATGTCCAGTCATGTGTCGGTGAGATCGAATCCAGTCACACGTGTGAGTGGAGGAAGTCGCATACCTTTTCGCATCGTCGGCTCCAGGCGGGGTTGCCTGACGCCGGGATGCCCGTAGCATGCTTTCGTCACCAGTTAGGCCGGTGATGATCGATGCATGCGTGCGCAGTCTCGTACACCCCGGATCGAAGGCGAGGACGCAAGATGATCAGCAGGCGGAAACTGACTCAGGCCGTGGCGGCGACAGCGGCGGCGGGTACGGCTGTGGCTCCGGGTACGGATGCGGCCGCGGTCAGCGCCCCGGCCGGGCAGGCCGCGCGCGGTCTGGGACCGGTACGCCAGACCCGTACCGACGTACTGGACATCGCCTATCACGACGTCGGCCCGGCCGACGGCAAGCCGGTGATCCTCCTGCACGGTTGGCCCTTCAGCCCCGTCGGCTCCTACGCCGAGGTGGCGCCCGCACTCGCACGGCGCGGGTACCGCTGCTACCTCCCCTATCTGCGCGGCCACGGACAGACCCGCTTCCTGCGCGGGGACACCTTCCGGTCCGGTCAGCAGGCGGCGCTCGGCGCGGACCTGGTCGCCTTCATGGACGCCTTGCGCGTTCCGCGGGCCCTGTTCGCGGGATACGACTGGGGCGGGCGGGCCGGTGACGTCGCCGCCGCACTGTGGCCCGAGCGCTGCACCGGCCTCGTCTCCGTGAACGGCTACCTCATCCAGAACCTCGCCGTCGCCCAACAGCCCCTGGCCCCCGCGCTGGAGGAGGGCTTCTGGTACTTCTTCTACTTCCTCACCGAGCGCGGGCGGCAGGGACTCCAGCGCGACAGGAAGGGCCTGGCGCGCGTCGTCTGGCGCCGTAACTCGCCCGAATGGCAGTTCACCGAGGCCGAGTTCGCGGAGGCGGCGGAGCTCTGGGCCAACCCCGACTACGTCGACGTAGTGATCCACAACTATCGGCACCGCCTGGGCGCCGCCCCTGGTGACCGCCGGTATGCCCGACTGGAGCGGAGGCTGCTGGGCCAGCCGGAGATCACCGTCCCCACGGTCACGCTGGACGGTCAGGCCGACGGCGTCATCCCGCCGACCGACGGAAGCGGGTACGCCGCTCACTTCTCGGGCCCCTGGGTGCATCACGTCGTCCCAGGCGCGGGACACAACCTTCCTCAGGAGCAGCCCGGGGCTTTCACCGACGCGATCCTCGAAGTCGACGGCATGGGGTGACGCCTGTCGATCCATCACTTCCTGGGCAGGTGATGCGGGGAGAGTGTGTCCTGACGCGCGCCCTTGCCGTGGCCGGTCGCTGACATGTCACGGCACCGGCACACGTATCTTCTGCTAACGTGCGCTCTGCGCCTCGTGCTCACACGTATCACCTTCGGTCCAGCCCAAGCGCGACGGGCTCAGTCGCAATCGACCTCGATGCGATCCCGGCACGACCTCGACACGACCCAGAAAGTGGAAACCCATGATGCTGAAGTCCTTCAAGCTGGCGGCTGCCGCTGTCACCAGTGCGGCCGCCGCGGCGACGCTGCTCTTCTCGGCGGGACCGGCCGCCGCGGACAACCCTCCGTACAGCGGCTGCCCGGGATGGGCGCTGTGCCTCTACCAGAACGGCGGCGGAACGGGGTCGAAGGTCATCGTCACCCCGCCTGCGGCAGGCGGGAACTCAAAGATAGTGAGACTGACGAACACGCACTTCCTGAACGGGGACCCGGCCGACAACCAAGTCTCGTCCTGGCTGAACAACTCGCAGTGCCAGGTGGAGTTCTGGGACGACCCCAATGGGGAGCTCCACCCTTCCGACCTGGACTTCGCGCAGTGGTGGCACTGGGGTCAGACCGGTGACTACGCCTTCGGGACCCCCCAGGCGTACAACAACGACAGGCTGTCCTCGTTCCGGTTCTACTGCCCGTAACGGAACACCCCCGGTCAGTCCAGGATCGTGGCGATGCCCTGGCGGCGCAGCTCGGCAAGACCGTCCAGCATGGCCTGGATCTGCTCGGGGGAGTGCCCGACCCATCCCTGAAGCTCCGAAAGCACGCGCACGGGCTCGCGGGTGCGATAGGAACGCGTGGGGTTGCCCGGGAACTTCTGTCGGTGAGGTCGGGGTCGTCCTCCAGATCGACGGTCGGCTCCACCACGCCCCAGCGGATCCCCCGGGACAAGGTCCGCGCTGGTGCGCAGGCACCAGGACACACGAGCGGCTGGTCCGGGCGGACCAGGGGAGGACGGCGGCCGGGGACGATGCCCGGTGAGGCGCCGCAGGGGAGTGTGGGAGGCGCGTGAATCCCGCGCATTCCCCTTGGCCCAGCGGTGTCTGGAGTGATCAACAGGTGGCGAGCGACTCCACGCACGTGCCCGAAGTCGTGCCCGCAATCAACGATGAAAACGATGAAAAGGACGTCCACGTCCGAAGCTGTGGTGCCCCGGTCCGCATGGGGAGGCTGTCGATCGGTGCCCTCGGCGTCCTGGCCCTCGCCCTCGGCACCCTGCAGTCTGCGGTGGAGCCCGCGCTCCCGCAGCTGCAACGTGAGTTGGGGGTCAGCCCTGCCGAAGGGGCCTTGATCGGCAACACATTGCTCATCACCGGTGCGGTCGCCGCGCCCGTCGCGGGCAAGCTCGGCGACCGCTACGGCGGAAAGCGGGTCCTTGTCCGGCTGATGGCCGTGGTCTCGGCCGGCGGTCTGCTGGCCGCTCTGGCGCCGAACCTTCCGGTGTTGCTGCTCGGTCAGGTGTTGCAGGGCGTCATGGTGGGTGCGCTGCCCCTCTCCTTCATCCTGGTGCGCAAACACCTCCCTGCCCGCGCGGCACAGCTGGCGATCGGTCTGGTCATGGCGCTGTTCACGGGCGGCGCCATGGTGGGAACGGTGATTGCCGGGCCACTCGCGGAAGGGCTGTCCTGGCCTTGGATGTTCGCGCTGCCGACGATCGCGGTCACCGCGACGACAGTGGTCGTGGCCCGGCTCATGCCGCATGATCCGCCGATCGATTCGGGCAGCAGGATCGACTGGCCCGGCGTGGTGCTGCTGAGCGGCACGTTGCTCGTGTTCATGCTCGGGCTCGTGAGGGTGACGGGCGCCGGGTTGTCGCCGCTCTCGGCCGGTGCCGTCGTGGTGGCCGTGGCCGCCCTGGCGACCGGATGGGTCGTCGTCGAACGCCGGGCAACCTCGCCGATGGTCGACCTCCGTATGCTGGCGAAGCCTGCCATGTGGCATGCGTGCGTGCTCACCCTGGTCATCACCACCAGCTTCGGGATGGTGACCTTTCTGCTCCCGCAGCTGTTCGCGATATCGGGCGACGGATACGGCTTCGGACTCGGCACCACCGACATCGGACTGTTGCTGCTGCCCGGTGCCATCGCCGGGGCGGTCAGCGATTCGGTCGGCGGGATCGCGGCGCGGCGTTTCAAACTGCGTGCCGTGCTCGTCGTGGGCGCCGTCGCCACGGCCGCCACGATGATCGCCCTCACGTCGCTGCACGCCGCGGCATGGCAACTCGTTCTCGCCAAGGTGCTGACCGCGATCGCCGCGGGTATCGGCACCACAGCGTTGCTCACCCGCGCGGCCACCGCCGTGGACACCAGGGACACCGGCATCGCCACCAGCCTGCTCGTGGTGACGCGCGTGATCGGCGTCGCCCTGGGCGTCCAGGTCGGCGGCGCCATCCTCGACGCCGGGGCCGACCCGATGACGGGCCGGCCGACCGAATCGGCCTTCGTCACGGGTTTTGCCACCGCCGGCCTCGTCGCCGTACTGACACTGCTCGTTGTCCGTTTCACGCTCACCAAAGCTCACCAAAAAGGAGCCCAGGCATGATGTCTAGCGGTCTGTCGATGGACGTGAGTACTCCCGCGCAGCGCACGGTTCTGATCTCCGGGGCCAGTATCGCCGGACCTGCCCTGGCGTACTGGCTGACCCGGTCCGGATGCGCGGTCACCGTGGTGGAGAAAGCAGGCGCGCTGCGCGCGGGTGGTTACCCGATCGACGTCCGCGGTACCGCGACCGAGGTGGTCCGGCGGATGGGGATACTGCCGCAGCTGCAGGACGCGCACATCGACTCGCGTCGCTGCACCTTCCTCGACGCCGACGGCAGCAAAGTGGCCTCGCTCAGTCCGCACGCCGTTGCCGGCAGCGTCGAGGGACAGGATCTCGAGGTACGTCGCGGGGATCTGGCCGCGCTCCTCCACGCGCTGGTCCGCGACGACGTGGAGTTCCTGTTCGGCGACTCCATCGAGACCCTCGACCAGTCCGAAGAAGGAGTCGACGTCACCTTCCGCAGTGGGCAACAGCGCACGTTCGACCTGGTGGTCGGCGCCGACGGCATGCACTCCCGCACCAGAGAGTCCCTGTTCGGCCCCGAAGAGCAGTTCCACCGCTACCTCGGCTACTGCTTCGCCGTCTTCACCATGCCGAACACCTTCGGCCTCGCGCACGAGGTCGTGCTGTGGAACACCCCGGGGAAAACCGCGGCCCTCTACGCCGTCGAGGACAGCGACGAGCTGCACGCCTTCCTGAACTTTCACCAACCACAACCGCCGTTCCACGCCCTCCGGAACCCCGAGGCCCAGCGGGACCTGGTCGCAGCGACCTTCGCAGGCGCGGGATGGGAGGTCCCTGCCATGGTCAACGCCCTGCACGACGCGGACGACCTGTTCTTCGACACGGCCGGTCAGATCCGCATGCCCCACTGGTCCAGCGGCCGCGTCACACTCGTCGGCGACTCCGCGTACGCACCCTCATTCCTCACCGGACAAGGGTCGAGCCTCGCGCTGGTCGGCGCTTACATGCTCGCCAACGCCCTGGCCACGAACCGGGACCACACGGCGGCCTTCGCTGCCTACGAACGCGGCGTACGCGAGTTCGTCACCATGAATCAGGCACTGGTCGACAACGGCGCGGCCACGCTCTTCCCCACCACGGCACGGGCCCTGGAGCAGCGCAACACCATGCTGCGTGACCTGGTCACCCTGCCCTCAACGACAGCACGACCGGCCCACTCAGCCCTGACGCTGCCCGAGTTCGCGTCGATGCCATGACCGTACGGCAGCCGCAGCCGCAGCCTGAAGGCACCGAGCCGTCGCTGAGGGCGGGCGCACCGTCGGTGGGACGCACTCAGTGGCTGTTCAGCGGCTTGCCGTACTTCTGGGGCGTGGACAGGTAGGGGAGGCCGAGCGTTCGGGGCGAGAAGGCCGCAGAGCCGTTGGCCGAGCCCTCGGGGAGAAGCCATGCGGCGCCCAGGGAGGCGTTCTCGCCAGGGGATCCGACGGTGACATCCGGTACGCCGTCGGCGTTGTGGTCGCCCGCGGCGACCGCCGCGCCGAAGGTGTCGCCCGCCTCGGCGACGCCCGGGACGCCGGGCGTGTCCTGGTTCCAGGTGACGGACTTGGCGGCGCCGCCCGCGTCGAGCAGGCCCTTGGCGCCGCCGCGGAGCAGCCAGGCCGCGCCCGCCCCCGCTTTGCTTCCGATGGCCTCACCGGGAGCGCCCGCGACCAGGTCGTCGCGGCCGTCGCGGTTGACATCGGCGACAGCGAGGGCGGCGCCGAAGCGGTCGCCGTCCTCGGCCACGCCCGGGACACCCGCCGTGTCCTGGTTGAGGGTCTGGGCGCGGCTCCCGAACGAGCCGCCCGCGGAGCTTCCGTAATGGACGTGGATGCCGCCGCCCTTGGCGAGGTGTTCGGGGCCGCACGGGTCGTCGATGTTCTCGTCGGCGATCTCACGGCATTCACCGAGCGCCAGGTCGTCGTGGCCGTCGCCGTCGAAGTCGCCGGCGGCCAGGGCGGTCACGCCGGCGTTGTCCGTGTTCCAGAAGTTGGCCATCTCGGAGCGGTCGGCATCCCACCTCCACAGGCGTACGTGGGACTGCGTGCTGGGGTCGCCCGCGGTCCAGTACGCCACGGCCAGGTCCGCCGTGCCGTCGCTGTCGAAGTCGCCGGTGGCCAGGACGGGGGCGCGGCCGCCCATGGGGGCGGTGACAACGGTGGTGACCATGCTGTCCTCGCCCTGGATGACACGGGCGACGACCTTGTCCTTCCCGCCGACCACGATCTCTTTGTTGTGGTCGCTGCCGCCGGTCAGGTCGGCCGCCACGACCGATGAGCCGTACGCGGCCGACGGCGACGGCCCGGTCAGGACCGTCGACCCCGGTCCCGGGCCGTTCCTCGAACCGCCCACGGCGATGACCATGCCCGCGTCCTTGCCGCGGTCGGTGACGTCCTCGCCGGGGACACCGGCGAGCAGCTCCGCGATGCCGTCGCCGTTGAGGTCCGTGAGGGCCACGGACGCGCCGAAGCGGTCGCCCGCCTCCGGGGAGCCGGGAACCTCGGGAGTGGCTTGGGTGACACGGATGCTTCCGTGGGCGCCGACGCCTCTCGGGCCGCCCCAGACGACGTTCACGTACCCGGCTTTGGCCTGGCCGCCGACGGTCCCGTCCGGGACGCCGACGGCGAGGTCCGCGTAGCCGTCGCCGTTGAAGTCGCTCGTGGCGGCACGGGGTGCGGCAGCGGCGGCACCGGACGGGAGGACGAATCCGGCGGTGGCCGCGGCCGCGGCTGAGATGGCGTACGTCAGGATGCGGCGGCTGTACGGCACGGAGGCCTCCACTCGGTCGACGGGGACGGGCGACGGGGTACGGGTTTGCCAGGTGTGACCGTCGAAGGGCGGAGCTGGTTGTACGGAGTTCACCGGAGGTTGGCAACGAGGTCGGCAACGGCGTTCGCCGAGGCCGACGGGTTCGCAGGGACGGTTTCCCGTCTGCGGCGAGGGCGATGCAGGCGTGGTCGAGTCCCCCTGTAAAGATCGCCAATTTGTTCTATCTCTGTGGAACGATCACCGCCATGGAGATCCTTCGGAACGTCTTCCTCGTCTTCCACCTCTTCGGGTTCGCCGCGCTCCTGGGCGGCCTCTTCTTCCAGCTGCGGGAGAAGGACCCGGTGACGGGCAGCTACATGCTGAGCAGCGCGGTCGTCCAGCTGGTCACCGGTGCGGGGCTCATCGGGACCCGAATGTCCCTGGATCTGCCGGTGGTTGAGGCGAAGATGGGGGTGAAGCTGGCCTTGGACGTCCTGGTGGCGGTGACGGCGCTGGTGGGTATGCGCAACAAGCAGCCGTGGGCCTTCTATGCCGTGGGGGTGTTCACGGCGGCGGCAGCCGTCGTGGCCGTCGTGTGGAAGTAGGTCCCCGGGCATCCACTCACTTGCCACAACTCACTTGCCGCCCCTGAGGCCACGGAGCGTCCACAGTCCGTACAGAGCCAGCAGTGGTTTGACGACCAGCCACTCGCCGGGGCGGTAGTCGTCCGCCCGCACGAGCCTCTCGGCGAGATCGGGGCGCTGCCGCCGCAAGTACGCGCGGGCTTTGAGCGCGTGAGCCGGCTGGGAGACGATTTTGATGCGGTCGGCGTCCTCGAGCAGAGGGATCACGTTCGTGATGTTCTCCCATGTGGTCGTGCTTTTGCCTTCGAGGAGTACGGTGCCGTCGAAGGCGAGCGCCGACTGTGCGTAGTCGGCCATCAGTTGGGCCTCCGTGGCGCCCCCGTCGGTCGTGCCACCGCTGGTCGTACCCCCGCTGAAGATCAGGCGTGTGTCACGCGCGTCGTCTGCGGCGATGGAGCGGATTCCGGCACGGACCCGCCAGCGGTTGATGAAGTTCGCCGTGGCTTGGGGGTTGTGGAAGCCCAGCACGACCACGGCCTCGGAACAGCCTCCGCTGTTTCCCGTGAGAGCGCGAGACCAGCGCCAGTTCAACCACTCGCCCCAGGCCAGGGTCGCAGCGCCGGCAATCGCCAGTCCTGTCCGTCGTCGCATGCGGCGACTCTAGGGCACACCCCTCGGCTGTCTTCGGCCTGAAGCTGGTGCCGGCAACACCGGCATGTGCCGCTCGCTACCGGGTCGCCGCCTCGGCGAGGAGCTTGGCGGTGGCTTCGGGTGACTCGACGGGAAAGTGGTGGGTTCCGAGGTCGACGAGGACGACGTCGAAGCGGCCCCGGTAGCGGTCGATGGCCTCCTGGCTGGTCAGGTCGCGAATCGCGAACACGGTGATCGGCTGCGTGGTCTCGCGCAGCGCCGCGTCCATGTCCCAGCGCACCAGGCCCTCGAGGGAACGCAGCCCCGCCGGCTGCCGCACACGCGACATCTTCGCCGTGTAGACCTCGGTCAGCGCCGGGTCGGTGCCCTGCGGTGTCCCTCCCTCGACCAGGCTCCGTACCGCCCTGGGGAAGTCCTCACGGAACACCCGCAGTACCTTCTCGGCCCGGGCCTCTTCCTGCGCGGGGAACAGAGCCAGGTAGTGCAGCGCGTCGAGCGCGACCACACGCGAGACCTTCTCCGGCAGCATGCGCCCGACCTCGACGGCGACCGCCCCGCCCATCGAGTGCCCGGCCACCACGGCCGAGCCGACCGACTCGGCCTCAAGGACGGCCATCACATCGCGCGCGAACTCCTCCATCGTCCACACCGCCCGCGTGGACCGCGACTCGCCGTGCTCGGCGAGATCCACCGCCAACACCCGGCAGTCCTCGGGCAGATGGCGGGTCACCGCGTCGAAGTCGCCCCGGTGGCACGCCCAGCCATGGATGAGAACCAGCGCCGGCCCGTCGGCCGGGCCGCTCGCCGTGTACCGAATCGTCGTATCGCCCCCACGCTGAACCTCACGGGGTGCGGCGGCCCTGAACCCAGCGGTCATCTCGGACTGTCCCTTCACTTCTGTCACGGTCATCTCTCGGCACGGTCATCTTTGCGGGCGGCGGCTGCGATGCACAGCGCGTGCCCGATCATCACCGCGTCCGCCCGGCCGCTCGCCACGAGGTCGTCCGCCGGTGACAGACCCCCGATCTGCCCGACCGGGGTGACCGCGAGCGCCGAGGTCCTCTTCAGGGTGTCCGCGAACGCGGCATGGACCCCCTCCCGCACCGGCGCGCGGGCCGCCGTGTCCCGCACCACGGGGCCGGAGGAGACATCGAGAAGGTTGATGCCCACGGCTGTCAACTCCTTCGCGAACGCCGCGGCGTCGCTGATGGTTCCTCGACCGTTATGGCCCGCGTAGCTGTGTCCAGTGGCGGTGCGGTGTTGCCCTGCGCGTCCGGCAGCTTTCGGCAGATGTGTGGGTCGGGCTATGTGACGCGGTCGAGGAACGCGAGCACCCGGTCGGTGACCTGGGCGGCGGCGTGCTCGTCGTACGTGGGCAGGCTGCGGTCGGTGAACAGGTGTGTATCGCCGGGGTAGAGGAAGAGCTCGGCACCCGCCGCCGTCTCGACGAGCATGTGGGCCGCGTCCACGTCACCCTCCCCGGCAAAGAACGGATCCGCGTCCATGCCGTGGACCTGGACCGGAACGTCCTGGGGCCAGACACCGCCGAACTCCGAAACCGGCACGCATGCCTCCAACAGCAGCGCGCCCTTGGCGCCGGGGCGGGTCTGAGAGAGCTTCTGTGCGGGCAGGACGCCGAGCGAGAACCCGAGGTAGACGAGCTCCGTCGGCAGCGCCTCGGCGGCGGCGGTGCCGCGCGCAATGATCGTGCCGATCCCGGTCCTCTCGGCGTAGCCCATGCCTTCCTCGAGGCTGTCGAATACCCGCCCCTCGAACAGGTCCGGGACATGGACGGTGTGTCCGGCCCGTCGAAGTCGCTCGGCGAACTCGCCAACGCCCGCGGTCAGCCCGTGCCCATGATGGAAGACCAGCACCTCAGCCATGTCGCTCCCTTCCTCCCGGCAGCGCCCGGATGGCGCGGCGGCACGAGTATGCCCCGCAGCACTGACACCCGCGGTAGGGGCGAATTCATCCTGGTCATAGGCTGGGCAGAGGTGTGGATGCCGCCGAGGAGTTCGAAGATTCACGATCGCGTCGGCGCACCGCTGTGGCTAGCCTGGCGGGCCGGGCATGGGCCGGGGGTCAGGATCCGGATCGCCGCCGGACGCGGTACGAAGGCGGAAGTGCTCTGCAATCGGGGGACTAGACCGGCGCGGAGCAAGGAGGACTTCCCGCTGCCCGAGGGCCCCAGGACCACGGTGATGCGATGCGTGCGGGCCAGCTCGACGAGATCCTCCGTCAGGCGAGTACGGCCGAAGAAGCGGCCGCTGTCACCCGGCTCGAAGCGGGCCAGCCCGTGATAGGGCGCATCAGATGCATCTTCGGGCTCCACGAGGACGTGGTCGGCTTCGCTCCGGGCGTCGCGCCAGCGCTGTTCCCACTGCCCCACGTCCGCGCCGCAGGCCTTGACGTAGGCCAAGGTGACATCCAAGGAAGGCAGTTGTTCCCCGGCAGCGGCCTGGGACAGCGCAGTGATCGAGTAGTCCGACTGCTGGGCCATCACACGGTAGGGCGGACCTCCCGCCCGCTGGCGTAGCTCCCGTAGCTCCTGGGCGAACCGCGCCACCGGACCGCCATCGGGATCCAACGGTTTCTCGCGACGCCCCACAATCCGGCCCTCCCCGTTTCCCCGCCGACGCACCGCGGCGCGCCCCCGGCTGACACCCGCGGCCCACCCCACCACGCCGCCGCAACACGCCGGAAGCCACCCATCAGCCACTCCGGACCCGCACCGGACTCCGCCACATTGTTCAGCACCGCGAAACCAGGCTGCTGAACAACGACGACCAGCGAAAACTCGATACCAGCAAGTCCATCCGAGCCTGCCGCCGACACCGGCCACGAACGACCACGTCGACGTCGACGGGGACGTGCGGCATTGCGTAGAGGAGGTCACTGATGAGAATGCCCAAGCCCATGTGGTTCGTCGGCTTGGCGTGTGCGTCCGTTCTCGGTACGGCGGTCAGTCTCGTCCCCGCCGCCCAGGCGGCTGACGACGCCGCGCGGTCCTCGCAGACGCTGCCGCCGGAACTGCGGATCCTGGGCTGTTCCCACTCCTGGTCCGACAAGGACAACGCCGAGGCGGACATCGATCGCACCGCCGTCAGCGTCCGCTCCGGCCCGCACGCCACGAGCGACGGGGGACCGTGCACCGTGCTGTTCCAGCTCAATCGCCCTGACCACGTGTACTACCACTGCTACACCACGACCAACAGCGAGGGCACCTGAACCCACCTGCGCAAGCAGGGCGGCTCCCAGATGGGGTGGGTGAAGGACACGCTCCTGCCTGACGGGGGGAGCCAGGAGCGCTGCTGAACCTGGCGGACACGGCACGCAGTTCGCCGGGCCTGACACCCGGAGCGTGACCTGGCCCGCTGGCCGGCCCGGCACCACCTCGGCCGTCGTAACGGTGCTCGAACAAGCACCGTTACGACGGCTGTACAGGCGCGTCGCCGTCCTCGCCCGCAGCCGCAACTCGAAGGCTCGGGGACGCCATACCCCGGCGCCAGGTAAAGGAAGAACGACCTCCGGTGACTCACCGGTGAACTGTTGGCGACCCGCGCCCCGAAGGCCCTCCGCGTCGCCCTCACGCCCCTGTGGGGCGACGTCGACGGGAACACGCTGCTCGGCGTGACCGGCTCCCGCGGCAGCACAGGACTGGCCACCTGCAAGCGCTGGAGCGGCTACTTCCAGGGTTGGATGTACTGGACCCGGCACGACGGCCTCGGCAAGACCGGCTACGTAGGCAGCTGGAACACCAACCTCACCCACTCCCACCTCAACAGGTGCAGCTGACGCACCACCACGGTGCGCCCGGCCCTCGGAGACGGGGGCGTCCGCGAGGGTCGCAGCCCGGTCCGCGTTGTATGTAGTGTGCGGAAATGACAAGAAGTGAGCGGCTCGCGGAGCAGTTGGACTGGTACTGGAGCACGAACCTGCGGCCGCGGCTGGACGGTCTTACCGATGAGGAGTACTTCTGGGAGCCGGTGCGCGGCTGCTGGAGCATCCGCCCACGTGGCACGTCGGTCGCACCGATGCCGCTGGGTTCGGGGGAGTTGACGATGGACTTCGCGTCCCCTGGCCCGGTGCCGGCACCGGTGACCACGATTGCCTGGCGGCTGGCGCACATCATCGTCCAGTGCCTGGGCTATCGGGTCGGGTGGTACTTCGGCGGCCAGGACGTCGACTCCGAGACATTCGCCTACGCGGGGACCGCGGACGAGGCGCTGAAACAGCTCGATGAGGTGTACGAGAGGTGGAACGCGGGGGTCCGCACGCTCTCGGACGCCGACCTGGACAATCCGCCCGCGGTGGGTCCCGAGCGGTTTCCCATGGAGAACAGGATCCTGCACGTCAACAGGGAGCTGATCCATCACGGCGCTGAGATCTCCCTGCTGCGCGACCTCTACCGCTGGCAGGACGGAGCCGTACCGCACCGGATATGACTTCCCGGCGACCGAGCGTCGGAGCCTAGGTCATCCCGAGGTGCCCAGCGTCATCCCGAGGTGCCCAGCGCTGACCTGCATGGTCGGGCCCGGCCACACCCGCCACCCTGGTGGTCGACGTCCACCACCAGGCCGCGGCACCGCCCTGCGGATAGTGACCCATCGAGCCCGAACTCGTCCCCGGAGCGTCGACACCACCCCGAACGGCTGAGCGGCTGCCGCACTGGACAGCACACGCCGGGTCGCGCCCGGCACGAAGGCCCACCACGCCCCCGTCGGGGTGGGCCTTCACCGTTCCCGCCCGATCACGGGCCCAGCGCCGCTACGCTCCGGGCCCTCACACCGTCCTCGGGGGGACCCATGCGCCGCTCCACCATCTTCATCCCCGCCACCACACTCGCCATCGCCGGAGGCCTTGCCGGCGGCATCCTCTGGCTCACCCGGCCCACCTACGACGACCACGTCAACGACTGCGTCGCCGCACTGAAAGACCGACCGACGGGCGACAAGACCAAGCCGAGCGCCTGCCGCGACGTGACGGACGACGACTACGCGGACCTGCTCATGTCCCACATGGTCGAGCGCGAGGACCGGCCGGACGAGAACGGAGACCCGGACAGGGGGAAGGTACTGAAGGACGAGACGCCCTGAGGCTCAGGGCGGGCGGGGACGGGATCGGCGCCAGGGGGGCCCGATCCGTGGGCACCGGCCGGAAGCCGTCGCTCGCAGACGCTCGGTGGGCCACGCCCGAGGCGAGGTCGAGGGCACGCCGGGGCAGTTCGACCGGCGGCCCGGGAGACGGTTGCCGGAGTGATCGCCGAGAGGGCGGCGGACACTGTGACTGTGCCGCAGATGGCGCTTGAAGCCTCCGTCGCCGTACGCCGCTGCCTTCGCGACGTGAGATCGGGGGCTGAGCGTGCCCAACTGCCAGCCAGGGATGGCGGTGACGGTGCCCTCAGGGCCGACCCCGGGAGGCGGAACAGCCGCCCGGGGTCGGCCCTGAGGTGCGGTCACTTTCGCCAGAACAGGTGGTGCGTCACACCGCTCGGGCTGGGCACGACCTCCAGGTGGAACCGGTCGAGCAGTTCATCGGGGGACTCCCACAGCCGTAGTCCGGTCCCGAGCTTCATCGGCGAGACGGCCACATGCATGGTGTCGACAAGGTCGGCGTCGAGGAACTGCCTGATGGTCCTCACCCCGCCGCCGAGCCGGACGTCCTTGCCCTGCGCCGCCTCCCGCGCCTGCTCCAGGACCGTGGCCGGGTCACCGTCGACGAAGTGGAACGTGGTGTCGGACAGCGTGAACGAAGGACGCTTGTGGTGGGTCATGACGAACACCGGAGTGCGGAACGGGGGCTCCTCACCCCACCAGCCGCGCCACTCATGGTTCTGCCAGGGCCCGCGCTGGGGCCCGAACTTGTTGCGGCCCATGATCTCGGCACCGATGTTGCGGTCGTAGTCCCGCGTGAAGTAGTCATCCAGGCCCCGGCTCCCCCCGGGATCGGTACGCATGGGCCAGCTTGCCGTGGCGCCCGCCCAGGCGAACAGTCTCTCGGGACGGACGTGGCCGAACGGACTCTCCAAACTCTGGTCCTCACCGGCACCGATGCCATCACTTGAGACATTGAAGTTCTGAACTCTCAACAACTGAGACACATGTTCCTCCTGTGCTGTCGGACAACGGTGGTAAGACTCTCCGGGCCGGAAAAACTCATCGCTGCGCCCGTGAACCGGTCGGACACTGGGCTACCGGGTACCTGACCGGCGAGGTTTGTGAGGTTCGGGCAGTCCTCTGATGCTCGCTATTCCAGTGCGGCGAGGATCAAGCGAACCTCGTGGCGCCAATCGGCTGCATCGCTGTCGTCCACCCAGCCCCGAGCCAGTTCGGATCCCTCGCCCAGGACATGGTGAAGGGCTTGCTCGGCCAGCGCACGAAGCGCGACCGGCAGGTCTGGCATCGCCACTTTCGGTGCGTCCTCCGGATCGATCACAACTGCGCTGCCCGGAACCTGGGCGGCGATCAGAGCAGCCGCAGCGCATGCTTCCGCGCCGTCCCCGCCATCCACCCGGGCCCCGGAAGCAACGACCCGCTGCAGAGCTCCCTGTAGCACATGGACGATTTGGTCGGGTGCGAGTCTTTCGAGTCCGTCAACGAAGTCGCCGGCGAGATCGCTGTCGAACGGCCCGGTTCCCCACGTCCCCATGCTTGGCTCCTGGTGTCGGCTGTCTGCGGCGGTCCCAGCATTCCAGCCGTCACTGACAATCATCATCGCCCGCAGAGCAAGGCCCCGACCTGCTCGCGGCTGTCCCACGCCGACCAGAACTACGTACGCGTCGAGACCACCCTCCCCGAGCTAAGAGGCCCGGCCCGTTGGTCTGGTGGATAGCCTGCGGTCGTGGGAACGGAACTGAACACTGACGACTGGCTGGAAGACACGCGGACTTCCTACGACACTGTGGCCGCTAGCTACGCGGACCTGACGCGTCACCTCCTGGACGAAACGCCCGAAGAGCGTGCAATCCTGGCGCTGTTTGCCGACCTTGTGCGTGCCCAGGGCGGGGGACCAGTCGCTGACGTGGGATGCGGGACGGGAAGGATCACGGCTCACTTGCATCAGCTGGGCTTGGACGCGTTCGGGATCGACCTGTCGCCCGGGATGATCGAGGTGGCCAGGCGCGATCACCCTGGGCTCCGGTTCGATCTCGGCTCCATGACGGACCTCGCCCTCGCCGACGCCTCGATGACTGGGTTGGTCGCCTGGTATTCGCTGATCCATGTCCCCGACGAGGAGATCGGCTCGGTCTTCGCACACTTCCAGCGCGTGCTTCGGCCTGGTGGACCGCTGCTGCTCAGCTTCCACGTCGGTGATGAGTCGCAGCTGAAGACCGAGGGCTATGGCGGGCACCCGATGAACGTGTACGTCCACCGGCGGCAGCCCAGCCAACTGACCGCATGGCTCCACAACGCCGGCTTCGCCGTCGAGTCGCAGAGAACACTCTCCTCGGCCGAGAGCAAGCTCGGAGGGATGATTCTCGCGCGTCGCCAGGGTGCTGGTACGGAAGAGCGAGTTGAACGCTGAGCAGGGCTGCAAGTGACTTGCGCCGCCTCAGATATGGGACTCCGTCAGGGCACTAACGGAGCGAGACGTTAGTTTCTGGCTCCGTCGGGAGGGAGACTGCCGACCGTGACCAGGTCGAGGGGCTCGAATCCGAACTGGCCGACCTGGCAGACCGTTTGGAGCGCGCCTGGAAGGGCGGTGGCCCGAGCCGCGCAAGATGCCGAGGCGGCGAGAGTCCCGTCGGGGACCGGATCTGTCGCCGATCGGCCCGGCCGTTGGGTCGGCAGGAGAGCGCTATGAGCTGAAAGAGCTGCCCGAGCACCCCATCGCTGCCTCAACTAGCCGCGCCCTCATGTTAGTTGTAAACTTTTCCAACCAACAAAGACTGATCCAATGACGAGGGATGGGTCGATGAGTACGCAGCACCCAGGCGCAGCGCCAAGGCGATGGAAGGGTGTGCACAAGGCGCTCGCCGACCCTCTGCGTATCCGGATGCTGGAAGGTCTGTGGGAGGCGCCGCAGTCCGCACGTGAGCTTGCCGACCGTCTTGAGCTTCCTGCTGACCGGCTCTACTACCACCTGGGTCAACTCGAGCGGGCCGGGCTGATCGAGATCTCCGAGTACAGGCCGCTGGCCCGCGGCAAAGTCGAGCGGATCTACGCCCCCGCAGTCAGCGAACCCCCCAGCGATGCCGCGGACCCGGAAGAGATGGCGGACTTCCTCGGCTCGATGCTGGACGCCACCCGGGCCGACATCAACGCCGCCTACCGGTCCAAACAGGCCGGTGGCCGACGGGAGGTCGACCTCCACCGCGGCGCGCTGCGGCTCACCGACGAAGCACTCGCCGAACTGCGCGGCCACATCGAGCGGCTCGCCACCCAGTTCGGGAACCACGACGCTCCAGGGGTCTGGACGCGAGTCGTCATCGCGGTCGTCGACCTGCAAGACCGCCCGACCCCGGACGCCGCGACCCCGGAGCCTGAGAGGTCATCATGAAGGACAGCGAAGAGTCCACGGCAAGCCCCGTCTTACGCGCCTCCGACGCCGAGCGCGACCGGGTCGAGGCGCAGCTGCGACATCACTGCGCACTGGGTCGGCTGACACTGCCCGAGCTGGAAGAACGCGTAGCCATGGCCTTCGAAGCACGCACCCGCGATCAACTCGATGCCCTCGTGCGGGATCTGCCGGGAGAGGTGGAAGAGCCCGCCGCCTCACCCGCTCCCGTGATCGACACGCGTCTGCTGATCATCCTGCTGTGTACGTCGCCACCTGCGGCGCTCATCTACTGGCTCATCTGCCAGCGCACGGCACGCCGGAGCAACCCACGGCCGTGAGTCCTGGAAGACGTTCCTGGATACGGAGATCCGCAGTGGGTGCACGAGATCGATCGTGCTGAATCCCGCTGTCCTGCCGTGTCCCGAGGCCAAGTGGCATCGGTCTCATCGGCATTGATCATGCAGTCGAGCCCAAGGCGACTCCCGAACTTGTGGGAGATCGCTCCGAGGTCTGTGCACTCTGGCGACTTCGTGCCGCTGCCGGTGCGTGCGACCGTTGTTAGCCTGCGCCCATGATCGAGGGGGGATCGTCCGGCCGCACAGCTTACATGGCGTTGGGCAACAGGGCAGAGCGTGTCCTGATCGTGGCGAGCTTCGTCAATCGAGTCGGCAACGGGCTCTTCAACGCGGCGTCGGCGCTCTACTTCACGCTGGTCGTGGGTCTGTCGGCAGCGCAGGTCGGTGCCGCTCTCACGGTGGCCGGCTTGATCGGCCTGCTTGCGGGGGTACCGGGAGGTCACCTGGCCGATCGACGTGGGCCGCGCACGATCATGATGCTTGCTCTGGCGGTTCAGACAGCGGCGATGTCCGCTCTCGTGTTCGTCGGGAGCTGGGGCGCCCTCACGGTCGTCGCTACCGTTGGCCAACTGGCCGCGGCCGCTGGCGGCGCAGCCTGGGGAGCCCTTGTGGTCCGGGTCGGCACCGACCGCCCGGCGCTGTTCAGGGCGAAACTCCGTACGTACGTCAATCTGGGCGTCATCCTGGGAACCGTGGGCGCCGGATTCGCGGTGACAGCGCATACTCGTACGGCCTACACCGTGCTGATTCTCGGCAACGCGGCCAGCTTTGCACTGTGCGCCCTCCTCCTGTTCCTGCTCCCCAACTACAGAGCCTTGGCGCCACCGTCGCAGCAGCGCCGCTGGATCGCCCTCACCGACCGCCCGTTCGTGACCTTCGCAGCCCTCTATGGGGCGATGGGGCTGCAGTATCCGGCAGTGTCTCTGCTGCTGCCGATATGGATCTCAGAACACACGGACGCACCGCGCTGGAGCGTGGCCGCGGTATTCGCGCTCAATTCCGGATTCTGTGTCCTCCTGCAGACCAGAATCGGATCCCGCATCGAAACCCCTCGCGATGGCGGCAGAGCGTTCCGCACGGCAGGACTGCTCTTCCTCCTCAGCTGCCCGATGATGGCCCTGACCGCGCACGCTCCCGTGTGGGCAGCCGTCGGCCTCGTGGTCGCAGCGATCTTCGTCCATAGCCTCGGGGAGATCTGGGAGTCCTCGGCCGGCTTCGCCCTTGGCTTCGGCCTGACGCCGGACCATGCCCAAGGCCAGTACCAAGGGCTTCTCGGGCTCGGCTTCAGCGCGGGCCAGGCGCTCGCCCCGGCCATCCTCACCACCGTCGTGCTCGGTCTTGGCACGGCCGGCTGGCTGCTCCTGGGCGCGTTCTTCGCCGCGGTGGGCGCCGCAGGACCACCGATTGAACGCTGGGGCACGCGGACCCGATCGCGGCGGGAATCTGCGGCTGCGGGGTGCAACGGAGAACCGGACGAGGCGCACGCATAGCCGCGCGCTGGGTTCTCGGCGACGAGGGTTACGACCTCAAGCGGAGGTTCCGTCCGGCACCGGCGGCCGAAGGGGTCAGTCCGAGGGCGTGTCGATGAGTAGGCGAATACCGTCGATCAGTGCCTGCGCCTGCCCGTCGGGCCAGTCCGCGATCAGGCCCGCGAGGTGCTGGGTCAGCGCCTTACGGAGCCCGGTGACCGTGGCGCGACCCTTGGGCGTCAATGTGAGCAGGGTGGCCCGGCCGTCGCTGGGGTCGGGGCTGCGCTGGAGCAGGCCCGCGCTTTCGAGCCGGTCGGCATAGCGGCTTGCGCCGGATCGGTCGATACCGACCTCGTCGGCAAGCCGCGCCGCCGACTGCGGTCCGAGCCGAGCCAGCCCGCTGAGCACCGGGTAGGTCTGACGGTCGACTCCCGGCGGTGCCGAGTCGAGGACCGCGTCGTAGAGCGCGCTCCGGTTACGCCGCAGCAGCAGCTGTCCCAGCGCTTGCTCCAGGTCACGTGCCAGTCCCGCATTCGCCATCCGCCCATGATATGTGCGAGTCGCACGGAATGGGCGTAGGTTGTTGCGTGCAAGTCACACGCACTTTCTCTGGGAGGTCTCATGGTCATGGGTCACGCGCTGACCCGGCGGGTCAGCGGTCAGCCGGACGACGTCGCGGTGCGCGTCGCGCACATCACGCGGGTTCTCCAAGGCGCGTTGCTCGGCCTTGCAGGCGCCCAGCTTGCGGCACCGGTCGGCGCGGGTGAGATTGCCGAGCGGCTGATCGGCACGCGGCGGACCGAGGGGGCACGGTGATGACCGAGAGGCGTCGCAGCGCGCTGATCGGGCCGGTACTGGTGCTGGCCACGCTGGTCGCCAGCATCATCAGTTCGTTCGGTGCTCCGCTGATCCCCACGGTTGCGCACGAATTTCATGAGTCGCTGAGTACGGCGCAGTGGTCGCTGACGGTGGCGCTGCTGGTCGGCGCGGCGAGTTCCCCGGTCCTGGGCCGGCTCGGCGACGGCCCGCGACGGCGAGTGACGTTGCTCGGCGGCCTGGCCGTGGTCACGGCGGGCGGTGTCGTGGCTGCGCTGGCGGGAGGCTTGGGGATGTTGCTCGTCGGCCGCGGACTGCAGGGCGTCGGGCTCGGCCTGGTGCCGCTGGCGATGGCAACCGCCCGGGAAGAGCTGCCGCAGGCCAAGGTCGCGCCGATGATTGCGCTGCTGTCGGTATCGGCGGGGGCGGGCCTCGGCGCCGGCTACCCGATCAGCGGGTTGCTCGCCGAGGCGTGGGGACTGGCGGGGGCGTACTGGTTCGGCGCGATCGTGTCCGGCCTCGCGTTGATCTGTGTCGCCGCGGTCGTACCGTCGAGTGCGGGGCGGGGCGCCCCTGACCAGTTCGACTGGGTCGGTGCCGTGCTGCTCGCGCCGGCGCTGGTCGCCGCACTGGTGGCAGTGGCGGAGGGCACGCAGTGGGGTTGGGGTTCGCCGGCGATCATCGGCCTGTTGGCCGTCGGCGCGGTGCTCTTCGCGGTGTGGGCCGTGCAGCAACTGCGCACCGGGAACCCGCTCGTTCAGCTGCGCCTGCTGCGCCATCCATCCGTGCTGTCCGCCGATGCCTGCGCCATGGTGCTCGGCGTCGCGATGTACATGGGGCTTTCAGGGGTGACAGAGTTTGTGCAGTCCCCACGCTCAGGTGGATTCGGGTTCTCCGCGTCGGCCGTCGTGGCCGGCCTCGTCCTCATCCCTCTGTCCTTCTTCATGCTGGTCAGCTCCCGCACGCTGCCGGCCTTGGTGGCACGCATAGGGATCCGCGCGGTGCTGACGCTGGGCTGCCTCGTGGCCGGGCTGGGCTGCGGATTCTTCGCGGTCTTCCACAGCGGGCTGTGGCAGGCCTTCGTGATGACGGGTGTCCTGGGCGTGGGACTGGGTATCACCTTCGCTGCGATTCCCGGCCTGATCGTGCAGTCGACCCCCGCCCGGGAGACAGGTAGTGCCATGGGCTTCTACCAGGTGGTCCGCTTCACCGGCTTCTCTCTGGGCAGCGCGCTCACCGCCACCGTCCTGGCCGCTCATGTCAGCGGCAACGGTCAGCCCGTGGTGGGCGGTTACACCATGGTGCTGAGGTTCTCCGCCGGTTTGTGTGTCCTCGCCGCCGCCCTTGCCTGGTTCCTGCCCGCCCGTTCCACCCGGCTCGCACCCGCGGAGCGCCCGCCCGCCGACGAGGTCCGGCTGGTGGACAAGACCGACGTCGACGACCTCTCGTCGTAGGCGGCCAGCCTCCAGGCGGGATGGCCCGCGCCAGGCCGTCGTCCACGGTCCACGGCCGAGTGCTCGCACTTCGCGAACGGCCGAATCGACCTGCCGGTCGCGCTGACCAGGACGCCTCGGCAAGATCGTGTGACGGGCTACGGGGTGGTCGGCTGGCAGTTGGACACGAAGGGGATCCACTCGGCATGCCACCACGGCCCGTACTCCCCGTCGGGTCCGCCCAGTTCGGATGCGGCGACGTCATCTGCGTAGATCTTCATGGCTGTCTGCCAAGCCCTGGTGATGCGCGGTACCGCGGCTCCGGACGGGCTGGGTCCAGGGCCTGGCGGACCGTTCGCCAGACGGTGGTGCACTTGCGCTCACGCTCACGCACTTGCAGGGGGGCTTTCCCGGCTGCCGCACGGGCGGGTGTGCTGTGGATGAGGCCTGGGTGATCGTTCGGGACTCCCTTCTCCGCGCGTGCCGGTCTGGGGCACGAGGTGCGTGGGAGTCGTGAAGAAATTGCGTGCGAATCTTGGGATTCGCTCACAGGGGCGGAAAACTCGGAGCGCTCACTCGGCGCTTTCGAACAGGTCGGGCGCCGACCCCTGCGATGGGAGACCGATCAACGATGTTCACTCTGGTACGGAGCAGAGTGCGGACGGCCGCGCTCGCGCTCTCGGCAGTCGCGGCCCTCGCCTTCGGCGCGACCACCTCGACCGGTGCGGCAGCGGCCCCCGCTCCGGCCCCCGCGAAACAGGGGCCGACCTCGGTGGCGTACGTCGAGGTGAACGACAACAGCATGCTGAACGTCGGCAAGTACACCCTCGCCAAGGGCGGCGGCAACGTCTTCGACGTCGCCGTGATCTTCGCGGCGAACATCAACTACGACACGACCAAGAAGGCGGCGTATCTGCACTTCAACGAGAACGTGCAGCGCGTCCTCGACAACGCCGCCACGCAGATACGGCCGTTGCAGCAGAAGGGCATCAAGGTCGTCCTCTCGGTGCTCGGCAACCACCAGGGCGCGGGCTTCGCCAACTTCCCGAACCAGCGGGCGGCTTCGGCGTTCGCCAAGCAGCTGTCGGACACCGTCACCAAGTACGGCCTCGACGGCATCGACTTCGACGACGAGTACGCCGAGTACGGCAACAACGGAACCGGCCAGCCCAACGCGAGCTCGTTCGTGCACCTGGTGACGGCGCTGCGCGCGAACATGCCGAACAAGATCATCAGTCTCTACAACATCGGCCCGGCCGCCTCGCGCCTCTCCTACGGCGGCGTCGACGTCACGTCCAAGTTCGACTACGCCTGGAACCCGTACTACGGCACCTGGCAGGTCCCCGGCATCGCCCTGCCCAAGTCGAAGCTTTCGCCGGCGGCCGTCGAGATCGGCCGGACCTCGCAGAGCACGTCCGCCGCCCTCGCCCGCCGCACCGTCAGTGAGGGATACGGCGTCTATCTGACGTACAACCTCAACGGCGCCGACCGCAGCGCCGATGTCTCCGCGTTCACCAGGGAACTCTACGGCAGTGA
This sequence comes from Streptomyces sp. NPDC059003, assembly GCF_042740445.1. NCBI lineage: Bacteria > Bacillati > Actinomycetota > Actinomycetes > Kitasatosporales > Streptomycetaceae > Streptomyces > Streptomyces sp. NPDC059003. Next base: position 91,327 of record NZ_JBHYJH010000009.1, read on the forward strand.
CGCCGTCTACGCGCCGTAGGACGACCGAACGCCCCGGCGTGCGGTGGCCCCTCGGGGCATGCCGCATCCCGTAGGCCGCGACCATGCAGGCCGCGCCTTCGACAACGATGTCGAAGGCGCGGTCGGCGCCGCTGTGCATCGGTGCACCGCCGAGGCCGGTGGCCATGGCCGCCCCGTGCGGCGCCGAGCTGGGACCCGTGCCGGCGCCGAGCTGGGACACGGGCACGGTCGAACCGAGTCGCCCGCCGCTGTCGAGCGGCTTGCGACGGCGCCTGACGTGGTCCGCCGAGCGGAATACTCTGTTGCCATGAGTGAGAGAGGGATGCAGGAACTGGCGTTGCTGCTGCTGACCGCGTTGGCGAATGCGCCTCGGCACGGCTATGCCATTGCCCAGGAGGTCAAGGCCATCACCGACGGCCGGGTGGTGCCGCGTACCGGGGCGCTCTACGGGGCGCTGGACCGGCTGCTGGAGGAAGGGCTGATCGAGGTGGAGCGCGAGGAGGTGGTGGGCGGTCGGGCGCGCCGTACCTTCGCGCTGACCGTCTCCGGCCGCGAGAGGCTGGCGGCCGAGGCGGAGCGCTTGGCTGCCACCGCCCGGGAGGCCATGCGGCGGCTCGAGGCGGGCGGCGCGGCGGTGTCAGGGTGATCGACCGGCTGCTGCGCCTCTATCCGGCCGACTACCGGTCCGCGTACGGGGAGGAGATCGCCGACGTCCACCGGGAGCTGACCGCGGACCTGCCGCGCTCCGCTCGGCTGCGCGCGGATGCCGATCTGGCCGCACACGCCCTGCGGGTCCGCCTTGCCCTGGATTCGGCGTCGCGCGGCGGGCGCTTCTTCGCGCTGGCCGCCCCGCTCGCGCTGGCTGTCGCCGCGGTGGGCAACGGACTGGTGCTCACGCGCTGGTACAAGGGCCTTGTCACCTCTCCGGCCCCGGCGTGGGGACAGCTCGCCCACACCGATGCCACCTGGGGACTGCACTATCTGCTCGCTCTGACGGTGTGCGTCGGCGCGATCGTCGCCCTGTGCGGCCGGTGGGTGCCGGGGGTGGTCGCCGTCGCGTGCGGGCTCATGGGGGAAGCCGTCCAGTGGGTGGTGGCCCCGCAGGTGACCGACGCAGGGTTCGTCACCCCGGTGACGGCGTTGCTGGCCGTCGCCGTGGTCCTGGCCTGCCCTGTGGACCGGCGTCCCGGCAAGGAGCTGTCCGCCGTCGCCGGAGCGGTGGCGGGCATCGGATGGTTCCCCGTCGTCGTCGTGGAGGCCGGGGCGCTCGGCGTGACCACGGACTACGGTGCCTGGCCGGTGCTGGTCCTCGCCGCCGCGGCGGTCGTGCTCGCCTGGCGCCGACGGTCCTTCGGTCTGCGTGAGGTCGGTGCGGTGACGGTGGCTGCGCTGCCGCTGGTCGCCGGCGCCGCCACCTGGGCATCGGTCGATCCCTGGCCCTTCGTCGGCGTCCTCCTCGTGCTGCTGCTCACCCCCGCCCTCACCGTGGGGGTGCAGGCGGCGCGCCGCCGACGCTGACCCGGCCCCGCTCCTCATCCCTCGCTCGATTCAGCCGCCCTCCCGTCAGGGGAGGGCGGCTTTGTTCTGCCCGGGCGGACCCGTTGGCCTGCCCGGGCAGAGGTCAGCCGACAAGCCGTACAAGGGGCAACGCTTTGCAATAGTCCGTTCAACGGAATGCTCTCCTCGGCGTATCGTCCTGCGTGTCGCCTCGCCTCTCCTCGACGGCCATGGGCGCGACCCCGGGCACCGCGAAGGCCGTACGCGACGCCATGCGGGCCGGACCGCGCAGGTGCCGCCGAGCAGAGAGATCACCAAGTTGCCGTTCACGCTGGCCCACCCCGCTGCCGCACTGCCTCTGCTGCGGCGCCCATTCGTTCCCTCGGCCCTGGCCGCGGGCGCCATGGCCCCTGATGCCCCGTACTTCCTGCGTGCCGCGGGCATCTACTCCGACAGCGCGCAGGACTGGTACGAGCCCTTCCTCAACGCCACGAACACCCACTCGTCCGGCTGGGGCCTGGGCGTCAACCTGCTCTTCGCCCTCGGCCTGACAGCCGCCTACCGGCTGCTGCGCAAGCCGGTCACAGCACTGCTCCCCGCCGGCCTCGGCCTGCCGGACCCCAGGCCGACGTCCGCAGGGCGAGCCGGAACCCGGTACGCCCTGTGGCTGCTGCTGTCGGCCTTCATCGGCATCGTCTCCCACCTGGCATGGGACTCCTTCACCCACCACGACGGGTACCTGGTCACCCACGTGGCGCTGCTGCGCGCTTCGGGCCCGGGAGGCCTGACGGTGGACCGGGTGCTTCAGTACGTGAGCACCGTCGCGGGCCTCGCGGCCATCGGCATCTGCCTGTGGCGCCGTCGCGATCGACTGCGCACCGAGCGCGACACCGTTGCCCGGCTGCGCCCCGCCGCGCGCTGGTGCGCGGTTGCCGTGCTGGTCGGGGCCGCCGTGCTGGGTGGATCCGTGCAGGCCCGCGACGACTACCACGCTTACCGTTTCGAGACGGTGGTGGACTACAGCCGCCCGATCGAGCGCGATCTCGGCGACGGCTACACCGAGACCTCCTATCCCAGCAGGACGGTGAAAGCCCCGTGGGGCACGGTTACCGAAGGCGTGCTGACCGGAGCCGCGAAGCGGGCAGGCGCCGCGTCCGCCGCCGCCCTGCTGCTGTTCTGCGCCGTCTGGCACACCCGGCGGCTTGTCCGCACGAACCCCTGATTCCCGCCCGGCTTCTGGAGCAGCGTCTGACGGGGCTCCGTCGATGGTTGGTGTGCCGGCGGCCGACTGGCTGGGCCCCTTTTCGGGTCGGGTCGCCAAGCGGGCGCCAACTGGATGGGCAGTGTCGGCCAAGCCGTGACGTCGATACTCGGGCGTCAGAACAGTGTGTAGGGCAACGGGCCTTACCGCACCGGAACGGGCCCTGCCGCAACCGGGTGTGCCCGCGGGGTGGCGCGTCCTGTCTTGCATGTCAGTGAGCACGTTGTGGGTTTTCACTCAACCGGAGGGAAGAGGGCCATGATGCGGCGTCTCAAATCGGGCCGGGCGCTGGCCGCCGGTGTGGCGGTGACGGCAGTACTAGCCGGCCTGGGAGCCGGTTCATCGGGGGCGGCCGAGGCCGACACCCCATCACCCCGCGCCAGCAGACATCTCACCAGCGACGCACCGGTCACCGTGGTGGCCAGCGGCCTCGACTCGCCCAGGAGTCTGGCCTTCACCCCTGGTGGCCGTCTCCTGGTCGCCGAGATGGGCGCCACTCCCACCGAGTGCCGCGGCGAAGGCTTCGCCACCCGCTGTTACGGCCTGACCGGGTCGATCGCGGATGTCTCCTCGGGCAAGCCGGTCCGGATCGACCGCAACCTGCCCACGGCCTTCAACCAGGAAGAGACCATCGGCCCCAACGGTCTGACCGTGGGCCGCAACGGGCACATCTACACCCTCCAGGCCGGGTCGCCCGAACAGGTCCCCGCCAGCCTGCCCAGGGACCTCGCCGGGGTGCTGAGCAAGCAGTACGGGTCGGTGATGGACATCACCGCCGGCAAGCGCAAGGTCCTGGCCAACCCCGGCACCGTGAACTGGAAGTGGACCGAGGACCACCCCGACCTGTCCAAGACCTACCCCGCCTCCAACCCCTATGCGCTGACCACCAAGCCCGGCGGCGGCTTCTACCTGGTCGACGCGGGCTCCAACACCCTCAACTCCGTCGATCGCCGTGGTCGGGTGAAGGTTCTGGCGTGGGTCCCCAGGTCCCCGGCCGGCTCTGATGCCGTGCCCACCTGCGTGGACGTGGGCCCCGACGGCGGCGTCTACGTCGGCCAGATCACCGGGCACGGCAACTCCGCCACCGCGGCCAAGGTCTACCGCTACTCGCCCAAGACCAAGAAGCTCACCGTCTGGCAGAGCGGCTTCAGCGCCATCAGCGGCTGCGGCTTCGGCGCCAACGGCGACTTCTACGTCACCCAGTTCGACACCACCGGCTTCCTGCCCACCGGTGACCCCGTCGGCAACGTCATCCAGATCGACCGCAAGACCGGCAAGCGCACCGTCCTCGCCGACAAGAAGCTCTTCGCCCCCACCGGCTTCGCCGCCGGCCCCGACGGCTCCATCTACGTCGCCGACAAGACGATGATGTGGCCCGCCTGCACCGACGCACCCGCCTGCACCAGCTCCACCACCATCCCCGCCACCGGCCACGGCCAGGTCGTCAAGATCGGCTGACCCACCCCCAGCCCCAGGCCGCACCCCTCCATCTCCTCGGCGGAGGCGCTGCCTGTAGAGATCGTGTGCCGGTGAATCAAGTGGTGGCGACCGGTGTGGAAGTGAGGGGATGCCCCGGACCGCATGAGCGGTCCGGGGCATCAGGCTGTGCGGCGGTCGGTTCGATCTCAAAGACCTGAACGTCGCGGGCATGGCGGCGTACCGCGAGCTGGCCGACCGGGACTACCGGGTCGAGGGGCGTACGGGAGCCGAGGTACGCCGTCAACTCGAACCCGGCCTCACCGTGCCCGGCAGGATCCGGTCCTGTTCCACCCCGACGAAGCATGGGTGCAGGGACGGCATCTCGTCGGCGGCCTGGTTGGCCGAGCCGCGGCGTCCGGCGCCGAATGCCGGCCCGCACCGCGGTCTGCGACATCGGCATTCCCATCGGCGCCGATGGGAGCATCGGACGGCGACTCTGTCGGACGGGAGCCGCCTGACGTCGACGCCGTCGTGGACGCCGCAGGACCCAGCGCCTTCCACGGCTTCGCCGTCGGTACCACGGGCATCGGCTGGTTCCTGCTGCAGACCGCAACGAAGGCGGACCTCGCCTTCGCCCTGATGGCCCGCCTCGCCGGTGACAGCCTCAGCACCGCCGCGTACTCCTGACCAGTCCACCTCGACGACGACGCGCACCGGGCCGACGCCACCGCCTCCTGGTGGCCCGAGGGCCCACATGGCGGCCCGCGGGGGCACGGCTGGTGGCCGGGGCCGGCGGGAATCGGCACCTTCCTGCTCTCCCTGGCCCGGCACACCGGCCGGCCCCATCACCTCGACACCGCACGGGCCGCCGCCGTGGCCGTGCGGCACAGCGCGCGCCACGCACCCCTGTACGCGTTCTCCGGCCTTGCCGACGACGCGCACTTCCTCTGCGAGGCCGGAGCCACCGACGCATCCGCGCGACGGTGGGCGAAGCTGTGCGCCGACCTGATGGAGGCACACGCCGACGGGGCCGATGGCGCCCCGCACTTGGGCACCCGCCTCGACTTCGCGGCCTGCACGCCCGGAGTCCTGGCCGGTCTGCTGTACGTGCGCTGCGGCGTCCCCAACCCCTGGCTGCTGCCCGGCGACTTCGCCCCGCAGACCGAGGGGGACCACGCGAGCCACCCGGCGAACCACCACCCCATCGCGTAAGAAAGCCGAGACCACGATGGACCACCCACACCAGGCCGCCGAGGCCATCAGCGTCCAGGACCTCAGCAGACGCTACGGCGACCGCGAGGCGGTGCGCGGCATCACCTTCGACGTCGCGGTCGGCGAGACCTTCGGCCTGCTCGGGCCCAACGGCGCGGGCAAGTGGACCACGATCGGCATGCTGAGCACCCTGCTCAGGCCGACCGGGGTACTGGCACGCGTGGCAGGACTGGACGTGCTGACGCAGTGCGACCTGGTCCGGGCCAACATCGGGCTCGTCTTTGAGGACCTCACCCTCGACGGCTATCTGACGGCCGAGCAGCATCTGCGCTTCCACGCCGAGCTGTACGGCATGCCCAAGGACGGCGTGGCCCAACGGATCCTCCAGATGCTGGAGATGGTCGACCTGTGGGAGTAGCGCGCCGACAAGGTGGCGACGTTCCCCGGTGGCATGAAACGGCGCCTTGAGATCGCCCGCGGTCTGTTCCTGCGGGAGATGCTCGTCGCGCCGGTCAGCCGCAGCGCGCTCATCATCGGGAAGGTCCTACGCTCGCCACCTACTGGGCCATCACTGCCCAGGCCGGGATGACCGGACGTCGCCCCGTCTGGGCCACCTTCGTCAACGGCAAGAAGGCCGCGGCGTACCAACGGGACGAACTCCCCATAGCGCGACCGATTTCCGCCGCCGTCCCCGACACCGCACGGGCCGCGACCACTTTCGACGGCCTTTCCTACGCCAAGGGTGCCGCCGTGCTGCGGCAACTGGCCGCCTTCATCGGGCCCGAACAGTTCCACGTGGGCATCCGGCGGTACTTCCTACGCCCAGGGCCGGTTCGACCACCGGTCACTGACCCACTGGCCCGAGCCCTGTGCTGGGGAACCTGCTGGAACATGGTCTACAACGCCGAGTTCGCAGCCCACGCGTATGTGCGGCTCGCTCTCTCGGTGATCGATAGGGAACCGAACACGGGTATGCGGGATCTGCTCCAACTCCAGGTCGCCGCCGCCTGGGTGTGGGGTGTGGTTATGGGTGGTTGGGGTGGTGTTTGTGGGTGGGGTGGTGTTTGAGGGCTGGGTGTTGGGTGAGGGTGTGGCGTTGGACTTTGAGGGTGGCGGTGCGGGGGAGTTGGTTGTGGGGGATGTGGAGGGGGGTGGTGAGTTGGGGGAAGGGGGTGGTGGCGGTGTGCCAGCGGTCTGGGTTGAGGGGGGTGTCGTTGTGGGTGGTGATGACGGGGACGGGTTGGTTGTGGGGGCCTTGGATGATGACGAGTTCGGTGAGTTCGGGGAGGGCGGCCAGGAGGGTGTCTTCGATGTGGAGGGTGCTGTGGATGCCGGGGATCATGTCGGTTTCGCGGTCGAGGAGGTGGAGGCAGCCGTAGCGGGTGCGGTAGCCGATGTCGCCGGTCTGCCACCAGGGGCCGTTGCGGTTGGCGTTGTAGCGGTGTTGTTCGCCGTGGTAGGTGGGGGCGAGGCCGGGCCAGGCGACTTCGATGCGGCCGGGGTTTTGGGGGGTGGGTGGTTGGTTGTTGCGGGGGACGACGCGGATTTTGGCGGCGCCGTGGGGCATGGGCCAGCCCACGCAGCGGCCGTTGGCTTTGTGGGCGGTGCGGCGGAAGTAGGCGCGGCCGACGGCGGGGCCGACTTCGCTTTGGCCGTAGATCTGGAAGAAGAGGGCGCCGCGGCGGTGGGAGGCGTTGAGCAGGCGGCTCATGGTGGCGGGGTGGATGGCGTCGAAGGTGGAGCTGAAGACTTTGACGGAGGCGAAGGGGGCGCGGGGGTCGTTGGTGAGTTGTTCCCATTCCATGAGGGAGTTGGGGAGGGCTTCGATGAGGGCGGGGCGGTGGGTGAGGAGCTGGTCGGCCACTTGTGCCGGGTCTTTCTCCCGCATGAGCAGGAGGGGGTACTGCTTGAGCAGGGCCAGGGTCATGGCGGCGACCATGCGGGAGTGGACGAAGGGGATGTGGATGGCGACGGTCTGTCTGCCGCGCAGCAGGGACAGCAGCCGCCACTGCGGTACCAGGCGGATGCCCTGGGTGCGGGGGGTGTGGACGACGAGTTTGGGGATGCCGGTGGTGCCGGAGGTGTGGGTGATGACGGCGGGCTCGTCGATGGGGCGCAGCACGGGTGTGGCCGGCTGTGCGTCTGCGAGGTCGCCCAGGAAGACGGTGGCGGGCCGGGGTTGGGCGGAGGTGATGACGCGTTGGGTGAGGCTGGGCAGGTCGAGTTCGGTGCTGAGGCGGTCGTGGGTGGCTCCGTCGGTCAGCAGGGTGGGCCGGCCGATCCGTTCCAGCAGGACGGCGACGGTTTGGGGGTCCAGGGCGGGGGAGAGGTTGACGACGATCGCGCCGATGCGGGAGACGGCGGCGGCCAGCATCCAGTGGTCGGCGTTGGCTTTTTTGTGGATGACGACGTGTTCGCCTGCCTGGACGCCGGCTGCTTTGAGGCGGGCGGCGAGGTCGGCGACGTGGGCGGCGTACTGGGCGATGGTCAGGTGGCGGCCTGCCTCGGGCAGGGCGTCGAGGTCGTGGTCGAGGTGGATGGGTGTCGTGGGGTTCACGGCCGCGGCCATCTGAGGCAGGAGACCCAGGTGCAGGCCGCGTTTTTGGATCGATGCGTAGGCGGTGGAGCCCTTCATCGGGCTGCTCCTTTGCGGTAGCTGGTGGACGGGAGACGGGGCCCGGGGTACGGGGTACGGGAGGCGGGCCGGGGCACGGGTGGCGGGAGTCGGTCGGGCCGGTCGGGCCGGTCGTCGGCTCGCGGCATGCTGCCGGGCCGGCCTCTCAGAGGCAGGGGCGGGCGGGGGGCAGGAGGGGCGGGGGCGGGGGGCGGGGGTGGGGGAGGTTGTGGGTGTGTGCGGGTGGTCAGGTGGTGTGGCGGGCTGTGTGTTGCTGGCGCTGTTGCGGTACGGCGGGGCCGGTGGCGGGCGCCCCCGGGGGGTGTTCTGGGCTGGGCTGGTGGGGTGGGTGGCGCAGGTGCTGCCCGGCGTTACGGGTGCCGGGCTGGCGGCTGCGGGCTGCCGGTTGCCGTGGGGGGTGCCGGTCGTGGTGAACGCCTCCCAGGGGCCGTGCCGGTGGACCCTGCACCGGAACCGCTGCAGCGAACGCCCGTACCGGGCCCCGGTACTGGCTGCCTGTACCGAACCGGCTGCACCGAATGCCTGCACCGATCCCCTGCACCGGTCCCCTGCACCTAATGCCTGCATCGGGCCTGTTGCGCGGAATGCCCGTACCGGGCCCTGGTGCTGAATGCCTGTACCGGGCTCGCTGCACCGAATGCCTGTACCGAACCGGCTGCACCAAGCCCCTGCACCGAGCCTGCTGTACGGAGCCCTGGTACCGGGCCCCTGTGTGTGGTTTGGGGCGGGTTCCTGCCGGGCTGGGGTGGCGGACTGTGCGGTGTGGCGGGCCGGATGGCGTGGTGCGGGCCAGGGGCCGGGTGCCTTGGGTGGGTCCGGCCTGGCGGAGAAAGGGGCCTGCTGCCCGGGCGGTGCCGGTCTTCCGGCGCGCCCGTCCGGTGTTCGGGTGCACTCGGCCGTGCCGGTGTTCGGGCGCGCCCGGCTGGCCTTCGGGGTGTGCCGGGCTGGTGTTCGGGGTGTGCTTGGTGGTGCTGGTCGTGCCGGTCTGTGTCTGTTGTCTGTTGTGTGGTGGTGGTTTGGGGGTGGTGGGTGTGGGTGGGGGTTGGTTAGCGGGCGAGGATGAGGGTGGTGGGTTCGGTGGTGTGGAAGGTGATGTGGGTGAAGCCGGCTTGGTGGAGCCAGTGGTGGTAGTCGTTGCGTTGCCAGGTGCTGCCGTGGCGGGTTTTGAGGAGCATTTCCGCGGCGAAGATGAGTGCGAAGGGGGGTCCGGTGCGGTCGTTGTTGACGATGTAGTCGTTGATGATCAGGGTGCCGCCGGGTTTGAGGGCTTGTTTGAGGCGGGTGAGGATTTCGGTGTTGCTGGCGGGGCTTTCCTGGTGGGCGATGTGGGAGTAGACGGCGATGTCGTAGTGGTGGGTGCCGAAGTCGGTGGTGTGGAAGTCGCCGTTGAGGGTGGTGAAGCGTTCGCCGAGGCCGTGTTCGTCGATGAGGCGGCGGGCGATGGTGTTGATGGGGGCCCAGTCGAGCTGGGTGGCGCGGGCGGCGGGGTTGGCTTGAAGCCACAGGCGGGAGTAGATGCCTGAGCCGCCGCCCACGTCCAGGATGTTGAGGGGTCCGGCGTCGGGGAGGTTCAGCAGGCGGGCGGCCAGGTGGGCGGCGGGGACTGACTGCGCGGCGATGGCGGTGACGATGTTTTCCCAGTGCGGGTTGTCGGCGACTTCGGCGACGGGTTCGTGCAGGGGGCCGCCGGCCTCGATGACGTCGGCGAGGCCGGTCAGGGAGCCTGTGTGGGTGAGTTTGAGGCGGGCGAAGGGTGCCAGGGACAGGGGGGTGTCCTCGATGAGGTAGGTGGCTGCTTCGGGGGTGTTGCGGTAGCGGCCCTGGTGCAGTTCGACCAGGCCGATGCCCACCAGGGCGTCCAGCAGGCTCTGGGCGCCGCGCGGGGACATCTTCGAGCACGCGGCGAGTTCGCCGGCGGTGCCCGCGCCGTGGTGGAGGTGGGTGAACAGGCCGTGGGTGGCGGCCGCGGCCAGCACGCCGGTGGCCCAGTAGCCGTTGATCAGCCGCATGATGGCCACCGGCGAGGGCCGGCCGCCACTCACCCCGCCCATACCGTCCAAACCGCTCGTGTCGTTCGCGCTGCTCACTCCGTTCGTGCTGCTCATGGCGCTCGTGCTGCTCACTCCGTTCGTGCCGCTCGAGCTGCTCGTGCTGTTCGTGCTGTTCGTGGTGCTGGTGTCGTTCACTCCGCTCGTGCCGCTCGTGCTGTTCGTGGTGCTGGTGTTCGTGTTGTTTGTGGTGGTCATGTTGTTCCTCCTTTCCCGTGTGCGGATGAGGCGTGGGTGTGCAGGGCGTGGCGTAGGGCGGTGGTGACGTGTTCGATCTGGGTGGGGGTGAGTTCGGCGTGCATGGGCAGGGCGAGTTGGCGGGTGAACAGGTCGGCGGAGACGGGGCAGGTCTGGTGGGTGGGGAAGACGGGTTGTTGGTGGGCGGCGAAGGTGCCGTGGGCGCAGCCGATGTGCTGGGCGCGTAGGTCGGCGGCGACGTGGGCGCGGTTGACGGCTGGGTGGAGTGTGACGAGGTAGCTCTGCCAGGCGTGGGTGCGGTCGTGGGGGACGGTGGGCAGGGTCAGCAGGTCTTCGCCGGCCAGCAGGTCGTGGTAGTGGGCGGCGGCGGTGCTGCGGCGTTTGAGGAGTTCGTCGATGCGGCCCAGCTGTATCTGGAGGATGGCTGCGGCGATGTCGGAGAGTTTGTAGTTGTAGCCGATCTCGGTGAATTGCGGGATGGGCAGGCCGATGACGTTGCCCATGTCGAAGATGGAGCCGATGCCGAAGGAGGAGCGCAGCCGTGCGTCGTGGCCGATGTCGGGGTTGCGGGTGAGCAGGGCGCCGCCTTCGCCGCTGGTGGCGCCTTTGCGGCCGTGGAAGGACAGGCAGGCGATGTCGGCGAGGGTGCCGGCGGGCCGGTTCTGGTAGGTGGCGCCGACGGCGCAGGCGGCGTCCTCGATGAGGAACAGGCTGTGGCGGTCGGCGATTTGTTGCAGGGCGGTGTAGTCGGCCGGCAGGCCGACGGTGTCGATGGCGATGATCCCGGCGGTGCGCGGGGTGATGAGGTCGGCGACTGCTTGTGGGTCGATGGTGTAGGTGTCGGGGCGTACGTCGGCGAAGACGGGGGTGGCCCCGACGTAGAGGGCGGCCTGGGCGGGGGCGGGGAAGCCGTAGTCGGCGACGATCACTTCGTCGCCGGTGGTGACGCCGAGGGCGAGCAGGGCCAGGTGCAGGGCGGCGCCGCAGTTGCTGAGGGCCACGGCGTCCCCGGCGCCGTACATCTGCCGCAGCTGGGCCTCCAGGGCTTTGCCGCGCGGGCCCTGTCCGGCGGGCCAGCCGGAGGCGAACACCTCGGCGACGGCGGCCAGTTCCTGCTCGCCGAGACTGGCATGGACCAGCGATACCGGCTCCGCCTGCTCGGCCCGGTCGGCCTGCTCGGTCTGCTCGGTCTGCTCGGCCGGGCCGGGGGGCTGGGTGGGGTGTGCGGGGTGCATGCGGGTCACCTCCCGTTCTGCTGGGCGGGTGCGGGTGCGGGTGCGGGTGCGGGGGTGGGGGTGGGGGTTGGGTCGGGGGTGTGGGGGGTGGGCGGGGTGTAGCGCAGGGGGGTGAGCTGGCTGACGTCGTAGCGTGTGCGCATGTCTGCCACGGCTGCCGGGTCCACTGCGGTGCCGCGGGACCAGATTTCCGCGATCTCTTCGAAGTAGTCCTCGTGTTCGGGTGAGGGCAGGGACTGGAAGAGCATGGTGGCGGGTTTGTCGGTGGCGTTGCGGAAGGCGTGCGGGGTGCCGGGGGGGACGAACATGCAGCTGCCCTGTCCGGCGCGGATGACGCGCTGGCCGGTGGCCGATCTCCAGTGGTGCCAGGTGTCGCTGGTGCGCTGGGTCGGCTCGAAGCACAGCAGGTCCAGTTCGCCGTGAAGGACGTAGAAGAATTCCTGGCCCTTTTCGTGGACGTGGGCGCCGACGTCGAAGCCGGGCGGCACGACCACTTCGAAGATCGAGACGGAGGAGCCCATCGCCTTGGTGGCCTTGAACGTCACCTCCTGGGCCGGGGTGATCAGCTTGCGGCCGGCGCCGGGCGGGAGGATGAGGTCAGTCATACGCGGTGTTTCCTTCACGTTTTTGTGTGCGGCCTCTGGTGGGGGGCGGGCCGTTGTGTGTGCGCGGGTGGCCGGATGCCGTCAGCGCCTTGGGATGCCTTGAGATGCCTTGGGATGCCTGCGGGGTGTCGTCGCGTGGTGTGCGGCTGAGGCGGTGCGTGCGGTTTGGGGCTGTTGGGGGGTGTGTCAGGCGACGGGGTGGGGGAGGTCGGCGCCCCAGGTGCCCAGGGCCATTTCCGCGGTGATGCCGGGGCCGAATCCGGCGATGAGGCCGGTGGCGCCGATGGCGGGGGTGTCGTGTTCGAACAGGCGGCGGGCGGCTTCCAGGACGACGGCGCTGGCGATGTTGCCGTATTCGTTGAGGGTGGACCAGCTGTGGCGGAACACGGTGCGGTCGACCTCGAGGAATTTGGCGAGGTCGTCGAGGATGCGCGGGCCGCCGGCGTGGATGAGGTAGAAGTCGAGTTTGCCGGCGTCCCAGCTGTGGTCCTTGGCCAGTTCGCGCAGGATGGGGGCGAGGGGTTCCATGGTGCCGGGCACGCGCCGGTCCAGCTGGAAGTGGAAGCCGGTTTCCTTGACGGCGTAGGAGATCCAGTCCTCGGTGTGGGGGATGAGGTAGGAGGCGTTGCGTTCCAGGCTGATGCCCTCGCCGCCGGCGCCGCGGACGACGGCGGCGGCGACCGCGTCGCCGAACAGGCCGTCGGAGAGCAGGGAGCCGATGTCGTCGGCGGCGGGCTGGTAGCACAGGGAGCACAGTTCGCAGGCGACGATCAGGACGTTGCTGCCGGGGTGGGCGGTGCAGAAGTCGTGGGCGCGGTTGATGGCGGCGCCGCCGGCTGCGCAGCCCAGCTGGGCGATGGGGATCTGGCGGGTGTCGGAGCGGAAGCCCATGGTGTTGATCAGCCAGGCGGTCAGGGACGGCATCAGAAAGCCGGTGCATGACACGTAGACGATGGCGTCCACGGAGCGGGCGGTGAGGCCGGCGTTGGCCAGGGCTTCCTCGATGACCTGGGGGGTGCGCTTTTTCGATTCCTGTTCGTAGATGCGGTTGCGTTCCTCGAAGCCGGGGTGGCTGAGGGTCTGCTCGATGGGCTGGACGAGGTGCCTTTTCTGGACGCCGGTGTTGCGGATCAGGCGCAGGGCCAGCGGGAGCTGGGGCTTGCCCGCGTGGGCCTGCCGCGCGAATTCCAGGGTCTCTTCCGCCGTGATGATGTGTTCCGGCGCGTGCATCGCCGGCTTGCACAGAATGGGCATGGCTGGAGTCCACTTCTTGGGGAGTCTCGACAGCCCCGCAGCCCGCCCGCCCGG